>NZ_CAMHRZ010000023.1 GCF_946187255.1 uncultured Ruminococcus sp. | reverse complement strand
CAATGATACATTCGGGAAACCCTACAAGATCGAGATCAGCTGGGGCGCATACCTTACAGAAGCTGACAACACGGCAAATCTCGATGAGCTGATAAAAGTCAGCGACAAAAGGATGTACGAGCAGAAAATGTCCAAGCCGAACAAAAGGCACTGAGGATGATCTTTCCAAAAACTTTTGTCTATTTACGCTTTTGTATTGTCGATAGCTACGGAGGATACATGAATGCTGATATGTCCATACTGCGGTCAGGGACAGGTATTACGAGTAAGATTAAAGCCGGATATCGGTATATATTCTGACAGTCAGATCGTTCGCTTTTGTGACGAATGTGATACTGTATGGAAAGAAAATGAGACCATTTCCGAGCGTACGGGAACTACCTTCCATCAGCTTGCAAAAATGCTTTCCATATCGGAAACTTCTTTATGGAATGATATGGAAATAATACCATAGTCCCCGATCTATATCGTGACAAATAAAAAAACAAGGTATCGCTCCGCATTCGGGAACGATACCTTTTGTATTATCTGTTGTTGACCGCTTCTGGGTACATATCATGCTGTGAAAGACGCTGCCATGCCAGTTCTTCCCATTTGGTACCCTTTATGCCGTAGTTGCAGTAAGGGTCGATGGAGATGCCGCCGCGAGGCAGGAACTTGCCCCATACTTCTATATACTTGGGCTCCATCAGTTTAATAAGGTCGTTCATGATGATGTTAACGCAGTCCTCGTGGAAATCTCCGTGGTTGCGGAAGCTGAAGAGATACAGCTTCAATGATTTGCTCTCCACCATCCTCTCGGCGGGGATGTAGGATATATATATCGTCGCAAAATCGGGCTGTCCCGTTATGGGGCAAAGGCTCGTGAATTCGGGGCAGTTGAATTTCACGAAGTAATCGCGGTCGGGGTGCTTGTTAGGGAATGTTTCCAGCACCTCGGGTGAATAGTCCTGACTGTACTTTGTATTATTGTTTCCCAGCAGAGTTATACTGCCCTTTTCGTTTTCTGTCCTGCTTGCCATTGTCATTCTCCTTTCAGCAGAGGGTCTGTAAGTCCGTTGGCAGCAAAAGCCGCCATTCTGTCGATACAGGTGCCGCATTCACCGCAGGGCTTGTCTCCGCCCTCGTAGCAGCTCCAGGTAAGTTCATAGGGCACTCCCAGTTCGGTGCCCATTTTTACCACATCAGCCTTGGTCAGCCCCACAAAGGGTGCTTCGATATGCACCTGTCCGCCGCTGCCCAGTGTTATCGCCTCGTTCATGGCATTGTTGAAAGCCTGTGAACAGTCGGGATAGGCATTGCCCGCCGCATCATCGGCGTGAGCGCCGTAGTATATCACTCCGCAGTCAAGGGAGATTGCTATGCTCGCCGCAGAGGACAGGAAAAGTCCGTTGCGGAAAGGGACGTATGTGGAAACAGGCTTGCCGTCGGTATGTGTCAGCTGCTCGGCGTAGCTTTCGTGGGGTATATCCTTGTCGGAGCCTGTGAGCAGCGAACAGTCGGAGTCCGCAAATATCAGTGCCAGGTCGAGAGTTTTCAGCGGTACATCATAGTATGCAGCCACGTTCTTTGCCGCCTTTATCTCCTTGTCATGCTTCTGCCCGTAGAATACCGACAGTGCGGTGACGTTCTCCCTGCCGTGTTTTTTTATCGCAAGGGCAAGACAGGTGGCGCTGTCAAGCCCGCCGCTGAACAATACAAGTGCTTTCATGGTACACCTCAGTCAATTAATTTTTTCAGGTCGCTGTCCGTCTTGAATTTGCCGAGATAAGTGCGTGTCTCGGTGTGTGAGGACGCATTTTTTATACCGCGTGCGGTCATGCAGCTGTGGCAGCCTGATATCTTAACGCCCACATCGGGGGTGCCTGCCGCTTCTGAGATTATCTCCGCGATATCTCTGCCAAGTTTTTCCTGCAATTGCAGACGCTTTGCAGCCATTTCGCAGATACGCGCTATCTTGCTGAGCCCCAGCACCTTTCCGTGAGGGATATAGCCCACATTCACGGTCATATCGTACATCAGCGCCAGATGATGCTCGCAGTAGCTGAACACGGTTATATCCTTCATGATGATAGCTTCATCAGCACCTATATCGCCTGTGGAAAAGGTCTTGCCGAACATCTCGGCTATCTCGTGATTGGTGTAGGCTGTGCCCTCCAGAGTCTCCTCCAGCATATTCGCCACACGGGCGGGGGTATCTATAAGCCCCTCTCTTTCGGGGTCCTCGCCTATGGCTTCCAGCAGACCCTTTATATGAAACATTATCTTTTCTTTATCCATTTTCAGACCCCTCTCTCATTCGGATCCCATATAAACTTGTGCAGCTGCAATTGCAGACGCACGCTGCCCAGTTTCTTCTCTTTCATGTATTCCACCATATCCGCAGGGGATATCCTGCCGAAAACGGGGCTGAAATATACCTTGCAGACAGGCTTGTATTTTTCCAGCATCTCTGCGGCGCAGTCAAGGTCTTCCCTTGAAGCACAGACGAATTTCAGTGTGTCGCTCTCTTTTAGCAGAGGAAAGTTTTCAAGGCACATACGACTTTCCATGCCGCTGGAAGGCAGCTTGTAATCCATAGTAAATACGGGGCGTGGGGAACACTTTTCGATAACATCCCCGATCGGCACCGAACCGTTCGTCTCGATCTCGCAGCTTAACCCCTCAGCGGAAAGTGCGTTTATCAGCTCCGCCATATCCCTCTGCAAAAGGGGCTCGCCCCCTGTGAGTGTCACGCGGTGCAGACCGCAGGTATCGGCGGCGTTTTTGGCTATATCTATAAGCTTATCGGTATCGCACACCGTGCATTCCGCGTCCCTGCCGTTTGCCCACCTGGTATCACACCAGTCACAGCGCAGGTTACAGCCCTTGAAGCGCAGGAACAATGCAAGCTCACCCGCGAACTGACCCTCGCCGTTTATGCTGACAAAATGCTCAACAAGTTCAAAACTGCCCATATCATTCACCCTCGTAAAAAGCACAGTTCTCGGGAGTTTCGTACACCGTAGTCCTGCTGACGGGCAGTCCCTGTGAGGACAGCATATCGTAAAAATACTTCGCAAAGTTTTCCGCCGTAGGTCTGAACTCCACCTCAGTCAGCGAAAAGCCCTCATCCCTCAGTGCCGCAAGGGTATTCTCTTTAAGCGAACCCTTTTCGTAGATGAGCGTGTGGTCAAAGCTGTCCGCAGCACCGCGAACGGCTTTTTTCAGGTCACCGAAATCTATCAGCATACCCCTCTTTTCGCCCTCCGTTACAAGCTCGCTGTCGGCTATCTCCACCTCCAGCTTCCAGCAGTGACCGTGTATATTGGCGCATTTCCCGTTGTAGCCCGCAAGGAAATGAGCGCTGTCAAAATGTGCTTCCGTTTTAAGATGATACATTTTATCCTCCAAAAAAATAATGCGTCCGCAAAGATGCAGGCGCACAGAACAACGGCACGGGTGCTTTGACCCAAGCCTTGATACCGTTATGTGCCCTGGTTTTGTTTTAATATCAGTTTGCAGATAAATAACTGCATTCGGATATATGACAGGATGGCGCAAGCGAACTGTCGTAATTATCAACCGGGATAATTATATCACACCTTTTCAAAAAAGTCAATCGTTTTAACAGAATGTTCAGCATCTAAAAAGCCCTAAAACAGGGGAATTCCGCATAACTGACCATTATTTTACTTTAAATGGTAAATTTTTAAGAAACAATTGACTTATGTTGTATTTTCTGTTATAATATAAACAGTATGAATCTTAGTGGTATTATTGTTAACAAATATCACAAAGGCAGGTGAAAATGATGAAGAAGTATGTTTTCGACGCGACCGAGAAAAAACATATAGAAAATTCAAGGATACCGTTTGCTATATACCAGTTCGTAGACAAGCACGTTGTCACGCTGGCGCTTTCCGCAGGCTTCTGTGAGCTTTTCGGGTATACCGATTCCAAAAAGGCTTATTATGATATGGATAACGATATGTACAACGGCACTCACATCGACGATATCGCGCGTATCGCCGATGCTGCATACAGGTTCGCCAACGAGGGCGGCAGATATGATGTGGTATACCGCTCAAAACAATACAACGGCGACAAATATTTCATGATCCATGCCGTGGGTGAGCATATCTTCACCGAAGACGGCACAAGGCTGGCACAGGTGTTGTACATCAACGAGGGTGCCTGCCCCGAGAATATGTCAACAGACTCTCTGCTCAAAGATTCGGTCAATAAGGCACCGTATGAGGAAACCCAGACTATACCCCGTTATTACGATCACCTGACAGGGCTTCCGGGCATGACCTACTTCTTTGAGCTTGCATCAGTAAAGAGAGATATGATAATCGAAGCAGGCGGAAGACCCGCACTGCTTTATATGGATTTCAGCGGAATGAAGTATTTCAACCATAAGTACGGATTTTCCGATGGTGATATACTGCTTCGGGGCTTTTCGAGGATACTGGCGGAGCATTTCGGCAGCGAGTGCTGCAGCCGTCTGGGACAGGATCATTTTGCCGCCATAACCGAGAACGACAATCTTGAACTAAAGCTGGAAGCAGTGTTCGAGGAATGCCAGAAGCTGAACGGCGGGCGCTCCCTGCCTGTCCATGTGGGCATATATCAGCACTGGTTCGACGGCATAGTAACGAGTATGGCGTGCGACAGGGCGAAGTTCGCCTGTGACACACTTAAAAATATATATTCTTCGGGTTACAGCTACTACGATATGACGATGAAGGATACCGAAGAAAGGCAGCAGTATATCATCACCAATCTCGACAAGGCGATAGAGGAAAAATGGATAAAGGTTTACTACCAGCCTATCATACGCTCTGTAAACGGCAGAGTTTGTGATGAAGAAGCGCTGGCAAGGTGGATAGACCCTGTCAACGGCTTCATGTCCCCGGGTGAGTTCATCCCGGTGTTGGAAGATCATAAGCTGATATACAAGCTGGATCTTTTCGTGGTGGATTGTGTATTGCAGAAGATAAAGACCATGTCTGAGGCAGGTCTCGATATAATGCCACAGTCGGTAAACCTGTCCAGGTCGGATTTCGATACCTGCGATATCGTGCAGGAGATATGCCGCCGCATGGATACGGCAGGCATCGAGCACAGTATGCTGAATATAGAGATCACCGAGAGCGTCATCGGTGAGGACTTCGATTTTATGAAGAAGCAGATCGAGCGTTTCAAAAAGCTGGGATTTTCTATATGGATGGACGATTTCGGCAGCGGGTATTCCTCGCTGGACGCTTTGCAGAGCATACCCTTTGATCTGCTGAAATTTGATATGCGTTTCATGCAGCGCTTCAACGAGAGCCCCGCAGGGGGCATAATGCTGACGGAGCTGCTGAGGATGGCGACCTCACTGGGACTGGATACCGTATGTGAGGGCGTTGAAACGGAGGAGCAGGTCACTTTCCTGAAAGAGACAGGCTGTTCTAAATTACAGGGCTATTTCTTTGAAAAGCCCATACCCGTCGAGAAGATACTGGAAAAATATGCAAACGGCAGGCAGATAGGCTTTGAGGACCCGATACAGTCGGATTACTACGATGCCATAGGCAGAGTCAGCCTGCACGATATCTCCGAGATATCTCAGGGCGCATCCACCACCTTTGATAAGTATTTCGATGCCATGCCAATGGCGATAATCGAGGTGCTGAACGATCAGGTGCGTTTTGCGCGTACAAACCGTTCCTACCGCGAATTCATTAAGAGAACCTTCGGTATACCCCTGGGCGACAAGATAGATATATTCAGAGAAAGGCCCGAGACATCGGCAATGTCCTTCATGAAAGGGCTTATGAACTGTACCAAGTCGGACGAGATAATATTCATGAACGAGCAGTTCCCCGACGGCACCAATGTACATTCCTGCGCCCGCAGGATAGCTGTGAACCCCAACGGCACTGTGGCTGTACTGGTGGCTGTGCTTTCCGCTGTGGGCAGCAACAAGGGTACCACCTATGCAAATATCGCAAGTGCGCTGGCGGCGGATTACTTCAATCTCTTCTACGTCAATATCGAAACGGAGACCTTCTTCGAGTACACCTCCGCAATCGGCGGCGAGGATATGGCAATGGAGAGAAAAGCCGAAGATTTCTTCAACCAGAGCCGCAAGGACGCGCTGAAATTCCTCTACGAAGAGGACTGCGACAAGTTCGTTGCAGAATTCAGGAAGGAGAATATCCTGCACAAGCTGGACGAGCAGGGAACATTCACCCTCACCTACAGGCTGATGATGGACGGCGAGCCCGTCTATGTTAATATGAAAGCTGTACGTCCGCCCAACGATCTCAATCATCTGATAATAGGTGTCAGCAACGTGGATCAGGCGATGAAGCAGAAGATACTGCTGGAAAGGGTACACCGCAACGAGGAGATATTCTCAAGGCTCATGGCGCTTTCGGGTGATTATCTCTGCCTTTACAACGTGGACCCCGAAACAGGTGATTACACCGAATTCACTGCGGACAGCACCTACAACGGCTACGGCTTTGCCAAAGCAGGCAAGAACCTCTTTGAGCAGGCGATAGCTGACAGCGAAGCTGTACTGCCCGAAGATGACAGGAAGCTCCTGGCGGAAAACTTCACAAAGGAGAACGTGCTGAGCACCATTGAAAAAGACAGCATATTCAAGCTGGACTATCATCTCATCACCGATGACGGTCTGCTGCCCGTGATGCTGAGAGCCGCCCTCGTAAGAGAGGAAGACGGCGAAAAACTCATCATAGGCGTGCAGAAGCACGACGCGGATGAAAACTAAACTATAACAGCAAACTCCCCGCACCTGCCGCAGCAGGACGGGGAGTATTTTTGTCTATCGTCAGTGAGTGAGCTGCTGTATGTATCTGCCCGAACAGAATACACTGCCCACCAGAAAAGCTCCTCGCTCGATGGTGTCGATGATATCACCCGCCTTGTCGTAGGAGAACACCACCGCCCTGATATGGTTCGCTTTCAGCATTGCAGCCACATCTTCGGTGTATGTGGCGGCTTCGCAGGAGATTATCGTGATGCCCTTTGCCTTGCAGAATTCCACTGCCTTTACCTGCTTTTCGTTCTGTTCCTCAGAACCGTCGGAGGGCGGCAGGTAGTACACCAGAGTGATATTGTTGCAGCCCGTCTTTTTCCATGCGGCTACATCGCTTTCCCGCTGTAAGCGTATCATTATGCGCTTGCGGACTATGCCGTTGTCTTTCAGCGTCTGTGCGATATCCGCAAACAGATCGTTTATCAGTGCTTTGGGCGGCTTGCCCACATCCAGCAGCAGCCTTATGCTGTCATACTCCGCCGCCAGCTTTGCCACCTCATCAAAAGCGCACACAGGGTACTTGCCGTCTATTCGGCGGCTGAGGAAATCCTCGCGGGTCAGTTCCTTCGGTGCGCCCTCTGCGGGTGTCACTCCCAGCAGACTCAGGTTCTTGTCCGTCCAGCCGTTTATACACACAGCCTTGCCGTCAGCGGAAGCCCTTATGTCCACTTCCACATTGTAGCAGTTCTCTTTCAGCCTGCGTCGCATCTCATCGGGGGAATTGGGTGCGCGGTATTTATATTGTATACCTCCCATCCCGACTTCCAGCACCTTGCTGCCCAACTCGCGCTCGTGCTTTATCTTTCTGGGGAAACATTCCTTTACGATGAAGCGTCTCAGTTCGGTATAAACGCTCCTTTTCCCGAAATATCCGGCGCTTTTGCCGCCTTCGCTCATAGCCTTTTCCAGTGCGGCTACAGCGTTCTCCGCTGTGATATTATCGGGGGAGAGGTACCTTTCGGGGGTGCCTGTCTTTTCGCTCCAGAAACGCAGTTTCTCCGACCACACCAGCCCCACACAGGGAAGTCCCAGTGAACAGGCGGTTATGCAGGCGTGCATCCTGGTGGCGATAACAGCCGAGAAACCGCCTATCATCTTCACCAGCTGTTCCGAGTCCGCTATCTGCGGCAGCTTTTCGCCGTGACCTATTTTTTCCAGCACCTTCTTTGCAAATTCCTCGTCGGAGTTCAGCCCGTTGGTGAATATCCGCCATTGCAGACCCTTGTCTTCCAGCCGCTTTACCGTTTCCGTCCAGAAATCCAGCAGAAATTTTTCATCTATATCAGCGCCGCTGTAATCCGCGAACAATCCCGCACGCGCGATATTCAGCCCTATGATGCCGCTGTTTTCAACATTTATGTTATAGCAGTCCTTCGCCCACACTGCGGGGTCGAACACGGGCTTTACTCTCAGCCCCTTGCGGCGGACGTACTGTCTGCGAAAAAGTTCAGCATCGTCACGGACGGTGACACCCTTGACGCAGTTAAGATTGACCGTATCTATGAGCATCCTGCAGCGCTCGTCCCCCTCATCGAAGCCTTCCACCCCGACGCTGTTGAAAAACACGGGCACGCCCTGCTTTTCGGCTTCTTCAACGATCTCGCATACATTTTTGTAAAATTCTTCCTGCCTGAACTTTATCAGCCCGCCGCCTGCGAATACTACCGCATCGGCGTACTTTATCTGCACAAGGTCACCGCTTGTCATGCTGTAGCGCAGCACCCTGCACCTGCTGGCTTCTTTACCCAGCGCTTTATTAATAAGGTATTCGGTGCAGTCTGCAATGACAGTGTCACCATAATTTTTATTCGTAATGCATACAAGCAGTATTTTAAGACCTTCCTTGTCCATGCAGCACCTCCGACTGAAAGCATTTTGTACTCAGCAATTATACCACATATCCCCGTAAAAGTAAAGCCGCCGCAGGAATGTATATTACGATCGGATATGCGCATACTGAAAACAGGCAAAAAAATAGCAGGTCAACGGTGACCTGCGGAAAATAAAACAAAAAAACTATGTGTAGAACAAAAGAAAGGAGACAACAAAACGGATGTTAAATCTATATTATAATCTCTTTTCGCTCAAAAGTCAAGGGGTCTGAGAATATTTTTTTCAATATTCGCAAATTTCGGCAAGTTGCACAAATTTAATTTTCTTATGTAATCACATGACACAATAAATTAGATGATACTACAAAATCCTCTTATCTTCGTTATTTCGTTAACATTTAGTCAAAAGAAATAAGTTTAATATTCTTGCATAATTGTAACGAAATAATTTACATTTCATTTCCCTCTTGCCAAAAATTGCTCTTTTTAATCCGTATATTTCTTGACAGACTGTTCATAATAAGGGCAGAAACGGCGAAAACGCCGAAAGAAAGGACTGAAACCAATGCTGGATAGGATCGCTCTCGCGCTGCTGATAATAGGCGGCATCAACTGGGGACTGCTGGGTATATTCGAATTTGACCTGGTAGCCTTCATCTTCGGCGGACAGGCTGCGCTGCTGTCAAGGATAGTATACACACTGGTGGCGATATCAGCCGTGTGGTGCATCTCGCTGTTCTTCAAGGACAGGGAACTGCTTCCCGACGCCGCATAGCGTCCGCGCCCTGATGCTGTACAGCGCAGGGCAGAGGAGCTTCACCCCGAAACGCACAAGGTACGGGCTTGCAGCGCGACGGGACAGGGTCTGCGCTGCAAGCTGACCGCGAGGCTTCTCCGCCCTGCGCTTTGCCGCGTATTGACAGAGTTCGGAAAATCGTGTAGAATAGTACTGTATTATATTGTATACCGATAAGGGAGGTGACTGCAAACGAACAGGCTTATCGAGAAATCGGCTATAGTTATGATATGTCTGCTGAGCTTTGTCCATTCGGAGAGCTTTGCGGCGCCGGTGGCGGCGTTATCTATCGCAGTCACACTTTCTCTGCTGGCTCAGACATTTTCGGGGACGAAAGCCGCCGCTGTGCTGATAGCCTGCGGTGCCGCCGTATGCGGTCTGCTGCCCGAGATGTTCAATATGCTGCCGCTGCTGCTGTATGAAGCTCTGTGGGAGAAAAAGTGGTGGCTCACACTGGGCGGGCTCACGGTGCTGGTATCCTCTCCGCAGCCCGACAAACTTTTCTTCTCCGCTGTGGGGATGCTGGCAGCTGTAATAATCTTCCTGCGGGTATCAAAACTGGAAGAAACTGTCGGCAAGCTGACCGCACTGCGGGATGATATCACCGAAACGAATATGCAGCTGCACCTGCGCAACGACGCCATAACCCGCGCACAGGACAGCGAGATACATATAGCCACCCTCAAAGAACGCAACCGCATAGCCCGCGAGATACACGACAACGTGGGGCACCTGCTGACACGTTCGCTTTTGCAGGCTGGTGCGCTGAATATCATCAACAAGGACGAAGCGCTGAAAGAACCGCTGGAGAGCCTGAAAGACACTCTCGACACCGCTATGACCAGTATCAGACAGAGCGTACACGACCTGCACGATGACTCCATCGACCTGCGAAAAGCAGTTGAAGACAGCATATCCTCTGTGGACGGGCGGTTCACGGTGAGTCTCGATTATGATATGTCCGAAAAGACAGCGGGAAATATCAAGCTGTGCCTGCTGGGTGTGATCAAGGAAGGCCTGTCGAATGCGGCAAAGCATTCAAACGGAGACAAGATAAGCATCTCCGTGCAGGAACACCCCGCATTCTATCGGCTGACCATCGAGGACAACGGGTGCTGCGAAAAGATAGCCTCCACAGGCATTGGTCTTGAAAACATGAAAGAACGCGCAGGCTCCGTTGGCGGGAATATCACATTCACGCCCTCCGAAAAGGGATTTCGGATATTCATGTCGGTGCCCAAACAATAAATGAAAAAGCTGCACTCGTGGGAGTGCAGCTTTTATTGTTATGCAACGTTCTTGTCGGGGAGCTTCTTCTTGCTCTTTACATGAGCCGCGATCATCGAAACATCGCTGATATTTACTGTCTTGTCCTCGTTGACATCGGCTGCCTTGCGGCGGCTGTCGCTCAGAGAGCTTACGCCCTTGACCTGTGCGGCTGCGAGGGATATATCGGTGATGTTGATGGTGCCGTCAAAGTTGATATCGCCCAGCTTGTAACCGCTTATATCCGCAGGATCGATGGTGAACTTGGCTTTCGCACTGCCTGTGTAGCTGCTGCCTGCCGCAGTAACTACCGCATAAGCCTCACCGACTTCCGTGCCGCCCTGATAGGATACGGTATAATCGGTGCCCTCTTTCAGGGTAACAGAGCCGTAGGTTACTGTAACAGCGGGCTTGTGCTGCTTGCCGTCGTAGGAGTAGGAGTTCTGCTCCAGCTTGATGCGGCAGTCGCTGATGGAGGGCTTGCCGCTGCCCGAAGTAACGTACTCTACCTTTGAAGCGGTCGAAGTGCCGTTGTTCTCAGCCGAGATGAACAGCTGGAACGCATTGTAAAGCGCAGATGCGGGAGCCTTTCCGTATGCATCCTTGTAAGCGTCAGCATAAGCCGACTTGATGCTATCGTAGCTGTAATAAGCCACACCGTTATCCAGTGTATCAGGTATGACCTTTGCCCATACCTTCCAGGGATCGTTGTCCTGGATTATCAGCGTGGGCAGTGCGCCCGACTTGTCGTAGGTCACAGCTATGGAGCTGCCTTCCTTCATCTGTGTGAAATCAAATGGTACCGCTGCGGAGGGCTTCCAGTCCTTTGCAGAAAGCTCACCCGTGAATATCACCTCTCTGTCACCCTTGGGCTTTACAGGGTCGGTCTTGGGAACAGAACCGCAGTAGGTCTCTATCAGCTTGTTTACAACAGGCTCGGAGGGCTCATACCATTTCAGCGTCTTGCGGTTGAGGTAGCCGTGTGCTTCGCCGTTGTTGTAGGTATCCTTGATGGCGTTATTGTCCCACAGTACTATCGGGATGCCCTTCTTCTTTGCCTGCTCAGCATAGCACTTAGCCCACTTTACACGCTCATCGGTGTTGTCCCTGTTGGATGCGCTGAACTCGCCGATTACTACCGCATGACCCTTCGACAGGAATATATTGTCAAGGCTGGTGAACAGACCTTTCAGCTCAGTCTCCAGCTTGCTTGTGAACTGGTTCGTACCGCCCGCACCCGTGTTCATGGTGAAGTTGTAGGGGTTGTATGCGTGTACCGATACCAGGATATTATCATCATTGGGTATCACAAGACCATTCATTGCCGCATTTGTGGCACTGGCAGCGTAGGTGGGTATCATAAGGCAGCGGGTCTTGTTGTTGCCGCCTGTGGCTCTTACTGTATCAACAAAATCCTTGTCCAGCTTGTTGACAACATCGCGCATAGCCTTTGTGCCGCCGTCCCATTCGTGAGCACCGCCGTAGTTACGGGGCTCGTTCATGCCCTCGAATATCAGGTGACGGTCATAGCTCTCAAACTCGGTGGCTATCTGCTTCCAGAAGGATTTAAGTTCTGCGGAAGCCGCCGCATAGTTATCATCGGTGGGGGTGTTCCATTCCTCGTGGTGGATGTTCAGGATAACGTATGTGTTATCATCGATACACCAGTCAACCACCTGCTTTACCCTCGCCATCCACGCAGAGTCGATGTTGTAGCTGTCATCCGCATGAGGGTACCAGGTCACGGGAACACGAATAGTCGTGAAGCCCTTAGCCTTTACCGTATCGATAAGCTCTTTGGTGATCTTCGGGTTGCCCCATGAGGTCTCAGCATTCAGCCCCAGCTTTTTGTGGGTCTTTCCGTCGTGGGAATCCAGCGCATTGCCGATATTCCAGCCCACACCCATATCAGCAGCGATCTGCATGGGCGTCATCTTTGAAACGTCCTTTGCCTGTGCCGGGATAGCAGGCAGCGCAGAAAAAGTCAAAGCACCCGCCATGACAAGTCCCAGCATTTTTTTAAGATATCTCATATTATACTCCTTTCGCCTTAGCACCGCAGAGCCCATCCCTGCAGCACGATGAGATCAATACCCTGATTATAGCACAGTTTTCCGCAAATGTAAAGTGTCCTTACGAACTGCGCCGTTTCGGCACATCTGGGATATCTTGTATATTTCGGGAAGTTATGATAAGATCAGGAAATACATCATTGCAAATTTATGGTAAATTAGCATTTCAAGCAGCCATATCCCCACAACATTTTGACACCCCATTTGCGAGGATCGCAGGATTTCTTTGAATGTACGCGCTTTAAGAAATCTCGTAACAATTTCTCCCGCATTATGTTTAAAACGCCGCAATCTTTTTATATGCTTGATAATTTTTTTAAAATGTTTACAATATTTTTATTGACTTTTTATAGTCAAATGGTATTATATATTTACAATATATAATATGTTGTCACCGAAGGAAAACTTAGGTTAAGACGAGAGGGGAATATTCAATGAAAAAACTTTTCAAGACGCTGACTGCAATGGCTTCGGCAGCAGCACTGACAGTGTCAGGTGCGGCTTCCTGCTATTCCGCAGTCATCTCATCGAGCGCGGCTACGCTTGCTTCTGCGACCGATGACTGCAACGACGACTGGCTCCACGCCAAAGGCAGCAGACTGTACGACAAGAACGGCAATGAGGTATGGCTCACCGGTGCTAACTGGTTCGGCTTCAACTGCAGCGAGGCTTGTCCTCACTACCTCTGGAGCGCAGATGCCGATGACTGCCTGACTGAGATCGCAGACCGCGGTATCAACGTTATCCGCTTCCCGATCTCCACAGAGCTTATCGTATCATGGATGAACGGCAAGCCGAACAAGGTAAGCAGCTTCTCCTGCAACACAGACCCTGCATACACTATCAATGCGGATTTCTGCGAGGCTGACGGCAAAACTCCCAAGAACAGTATGGAAGTTTTCGATATCATGATGAAGAAGTGCAAGGAGCACGGCATCAAGGCTTTCATCGATATCCACAGCCCTCATACAGACAACTCCGGTCATAACTACAACCTCTGGTACGGCAAGGCAGGCGTTACTACAGAAGTATGGATAGACTCTCTGGTATGGCTTGCTGAAAAGTACAAGGACGATGATACTCTTATCGCTTACGACCTCAAGAACGAGCCTCACGGCAAGGGTCAGGAAGGCGATGAAGCAGCTAAGTGGGACGGTTCCAAGGATGAGAACAACTGGGCTTACGCTGCAACAAGATGCGCAGACGCTATACTTGACGTTAACCCCAATGCACTCATACTCGTTGAAGGCGTTGAGCAGTCGATGAGCGGCGCTAAAGAGGGCGACTACTGGGGTATGCCCGACCGTATGGTACAGAGACCCGGCGATACTCCTTCTCCCTACATCGGCGCATGGTGGGGCGGTAACTTCCGCGGCGCAAGAGAATATCCTATCAAGCCCGAGCATGGTACATCTCAGATAGTTTACTCGCCTCATGACTACGGTCCTTCTGTTTATGCACAGACATGGTTCCACCTCACAGAGAGCAAGACAGGCGAAGCATTCGATACTCAGTCGCTCCTTAAAGAATACTGGTATGACACATGGGCATTCATCAACGCTGAGGAGATCGGACCCGAGCTTATCGGTGAGTGGGGCGGTCATATGAACGATCCCGCAAACCTCAAGTGGATGACTCTCCTGCGTGACTACATGATCGATCACCACATCAACCACACATTCTGGTGCCTGAATACAAACTCCGGCGATACAGGCGGACTGTGGGACGGCCTTGGATTCATGGCAGGCAAGGGCACAACTATCACCTGGAATGAGCCCAAGTATGAGCTCTTCGAGAAGGCACTGTGGCAGACAGGTACAACAGGCAAGTACATAGGTCTTGACCACCAGAGAGCACTGGGCAAGAACGGTATCTCCCTGAACGAGTATTACTCCAAGTATGCAAAGACCGAAGGCAGCAACCTGGACGGCGGCAAGGGCGGCGAGCACCATGATGACCCCATACCCGAGGTAGAGAAGATCACTGTTAAGTACACTCCCGGCGACGGCAGCGTAAAGCTCAGCTGGAATTCCGTAAGCAATGCTCAGGGTTACGGCGTATTCAAGTATGAAGGCAGCAGCTGGAAGAAGGTAACTGAGGTCACAGGTACTTCCTACACCCTGAAAGATCTTACCGCAGGCAACAACTACAAGGTATCCGTAGTTGCAAAGATCGACGGCAAACTGGGTAACGATTACTCGAATGCCATCACAGTTGCTCCCAACAACAATTCTTCCACGACCGATCTGTATCCTAAGGTACAGACTCAGGTAGTCAACAGCAAGATCGGCTTCAAGTGGACAAAGGTTCCCGGCGCTGAAAAGTACGGCATCGGCGTATATCAGGCTAACAAGTGGAAGGTCGTTAAGCAGGTGGACAGCACCGTTACCACATGGACATCTCCTCAGGTAGCTAACGGCACCTACAGACTGGTAGTACTCGCAAAGGTAAACGGCGCGTGGGTAAACGCTGACGTATTCAAGAAGTCCTTCTATGTTACTGTAAAGTAACAAGATCATTGATAATTACAAAGAACGGCAGTTCACCTGAACTGCCGTTCTTTTTTGTCCTAACGGTCCTCGGGTGGTCGTTCACGCAGGTGGTTTGTGAGGGCACAAAAAGGGCGGCACGCACTTTGTTGTTGCGAACCGCCCGCTTATTGTTTTGCTCTTGTCGTTACCCGCTTTGATCATTACCTTTGTCTGCTTCTTGGTAGCGCCACAACTCCAACGGGCACCGAGCGCCTTTTACGCTTCACAGCAAAGTCCGTGACGTAACCGCCCGTCCGGCGTTAGGACTTCGACGCAAAATCCTTCTCCACCAACAGCTCCATCTCCTCGATGATAGCTTGCACTTCCTCATTGGTATAACTATCCCCGTCCCATATCTCATGGGCTTTCACTGCCTGCCATACCAGCATTGCCATTCCGCCCGCTGCCTTTTTGCCCATAGCGCGTGCTTTCTTCATCAGCACCGTCTCGCGGGGATTATATATAACGTCGAACACAGCACTGCTCGCTTCTATGACTTCATCATTCACAGGACAGCCCTCGATGCGGGGGTACATTCCCACAGGGCAGGCGTTCATCAGCAGGTCATAGCCCAGTGAGGTATCTATCTCCGTATTCCTGACGATATTTACTCTTGCATCGGGCTTCATCTCAACGATCTCCTTCTTTGCCTGTTCAGCAAGAGGGATATCGCTTTCCAGCACTGCGATAAAAAGCTCTGCCCCTGCAAGTGCGGCTTCTATCGCCATCATTCTTCCAACGCCGCCGCAGCCGATGAGCAGTACTCTTCCGCCCAGCTTTGCGTCCATTGCTCTTATGGTCGCAAGGAAGCCGTCGCAGTCGGTATTATAACCTGTGTGTATGCCGTCCTTGTTGTCCACGCAGTTTACGGAATTATACCTCTCGGCGGAAGCAGCCAGCTTATCGCAGTAGGGTATTATGCCCATCTTATGGGGTATGGTGATATTAAAACCCGCCAGACCCTTCAGGTATTCCGCGTGACCCTCCAGTGCTTCGGGGGGCAGTTCGATGACCTCATAGCTGAACTCTCTGTTTTTCAGCTCAAACAGCCTCTGGTGTATCGGCGGTGACATCGTATGTTTAAGGCTCTCGCCCAGAAGTCCGTAATTTCTTTTCATTGTGATTACTCCTTTTTATTATATATGGGGAATATCCCCTGTGTGACGTTATGCCTTTTTGCAGACCACCGTAACGCTCATATCTCCGTCATTTATCTCGGCAAAGATATCTCCGTTCATCAGCTGCATCAGCCTGCGGCATATATACAGTCCCAGTCCGCTTCCCGGCTGATTTTCGGTATTCGATCCCCGCCAGAAGCTGTCAAAGATATGCGGCAGTTCGTTATCCGTAAGGCTGCACCCGCTGTTTGTCACGGTGATGAAGCGCATATCCTCCTCACTGCCGAAGCTGACTTTGATATATTTCCCGTCGCCGTACTTTATGGCGTTCTCCATAAGGTTCTGCAATACCTCCGAAAGCCTGTCGGGGTCGCCCGAGAGGAGACAGTTGCTGTACTTATCCACTTTTAGGTCTATCGCCAGCTGACTTAGCTTATCATCGTAGTAGTATTTCAGCCTGTCGATAATATCTTTAAGGTAGAACGTCCGTATATCCGCCGTAAAGGACAGGAAATCGTCGCTGCTGCTCTTGATTATCTGTGCGACGTAGCCCTCTATCTCATCAGCCTTTGAGTTGATATTGGCGGCGGTCGCCATCTGCTTTTCCTTTTCGGGGTAAAGCCCTTTTGAAAGTGCGCTGGAATACAGCTTTATGGCAGCCAGCGGTGTCTTGATATCGTGGGAGAGGGACAGCAGCAGTGTCTTTTCAGCCTTTGCCTGTTCCAGCCGACGTATTTCCGATTGTTCAAGGCTTTGCCGCAGCATATCCAGTCCCCATATAAATTTTCCGAAGTACTTGTGCCTGCTTTCTTCAAGGGGACGGTTTAGCCCGCCCTTTGCCAGTTCAAAGGGGAGTTCGCATATCTTATTGAAAGGCGCGATGATGTTCACTCCGAGATACAGCAGTGCCCCGCCTATCATCAGCATTCCCGCGCCCATTATCGCATTCAGCACAGGCAGATACATATTCTCGCTGCTGTCGTCGGTATCATCGTATTCCAGCCGATACAGCTTTCCGCCTGCTTCTATTATGATATACTCATTGCTGCTGTCATACAGTCCGCTGCCGTCGTCGGGGAATATGCCCGTAACAGCAGGATAGCTGTCCGCTGAGGGTTCACGCCCCTCTTCCAGTTCCAGGGTTATGCGTTCAGCATCTACCAGGTACTGCTTGCTGTGATTTTTGCCTTTGAGTATTATAGCGGCATTAGCGCAGCCCCACAGTATCAGCCACAGGGAGATCATCAGTGCTGCCAGCTTACCGTAGCTTTTCATGCTATCCCCACCTGTAGCCTCTGCCCCACACGGTCAGGATGTGTGTGGGCTGTTTGGGGTCATCCTCTATTTTCTGGCGAAGCCATTTGATATGCACAGTGAGAGTCTGCTGTTCGGATTCGCTGTCCGCGCCCCATATCTTATTGAACAGCATTTCCTTAGTCAGCAGCTGTCCCTTGTTTGACATGAGCAGATGGAGCAGTTCAAATTCCTTTGCAGTCATCTGTATCGGCTTGCCGCCGCGTGTCACGGTACTGTCGGAGAGGTTCAGGGTGATATCGCCGTCGGTGATGGAATCCATAGCCAGCCGCCTTGAAAATATCCCCTTGACTTTGGCGATAAGTATATCGATATCGTATGGCTTTTCGATATAATCATCAGCCCCCAGCACCAATCCGTTGAGCTTATCCTCGCGGTCAACGCGGGCGGTCAGTATGATTATGGGGGTATTGTCCTTTTCGCGTATCCTTTTGCACACCGCAAAGCCGTCCATGCCGGGAAGATTTATATCCAGCAGTACCAGTCTTGCACCGTATTTTTCAAACAGCGAAAGCGCTTTTTCTCCGCTGTCAGCCGTACTGACCACATAGTTCTCCGCCCTGAGAAAATCGCAAAGCACTCCGCTGAGTTCCGTATTATCTTCAACTATCAGTATATCAGTCATTCATTCACCGCCTTTATGGTTCCGGCTCAATAATGCCCACAGCCCATAGGATAGATCATTGTTTATACTACTATTATACCATATTCTTCCGTAAAAGTAAAGGCACAGGATAACAGATATCGGCGCGGGCGGGAGAAGTCTTCGCACTTTGTATGGTAAAGATCGGAAGTTTCTGCCGCTTGACCCTATCACTGATACCGCCTGCTTTTATCTGCGGGAAACTGCTGAACGATCTCCGCGCCGATTCTTCTTTTTTCCCCTCTGTCCCTTCACCGCCAAAAACCCCGAAAAAGATAACGTTTACAATCGTAAATAATTTGTTATCCCCTTGAAATGCACGTTTTTATGGTGTATAATTATACAAAATACAGCTGACAGTACATGATACGAAGGAGTGTGCACTATGATTATAAATGAGGTAAAGACCGAGCTTGAACAGCATATCATCCCCTTCTGGAATACGCTGCGGGACGATGAGAACGGCGGCTTCTACGGGTTTATGAGCTGCGGTCTGGAGCTGGACAAGCAGGCTGACAAGGGAGTTATACTGCATTCGAGGATACTGTGGTTCTATTCAAACGCCTATATGACACTGGGCGCAGAACAGCTTCTCGATAACGCAAAGCACGCCTACACTTTCATAAAAGACTGCTGCATCGACTACGAGTTCGGCGGAGTATACTGGATGATGGACTACAAGGGCAAGCCTGTGGATACGATGAAGCATACTTACAATATCGCCTTTGCGATCTACGCCCTTTCAAGCTATTACAGGGCAAGCGGCGACAGGGAAGCGCTGACCCTGGCGTACAGGCTGTTTGATGACATTGAGAAGAACACCCTCGATGAGTACGGCTACCGCGAAGCCTTTGACAGAAAATGGAACCTTGTGGACAACGAAGCCCTCAGCGAGAACGGGCTGAAAGCCGACAAGACCATGAACGCCATACTCCACCTGATAGAAGCCTACACCGAGCTTTACAAGGCGGACGGCAGCGAAAAGGTGGCTGAAAGGCTGAAATTCCAGCTGGGACAGATGAGGGATATAGTCTACACCCCCGAGACCAACGCGCTGAAAGTGTTCTTTGACACGTCTTTCAACCTGGTGGGGGATATACATTCCTACGGACATGACATCGAAGCCACATGGCTGATGGACAGAGCCTGTGATGTTCTGGGGGATGAGGAACTGAAAAAGCAGTTCGCTGAGATGGGGCTTAAAATATCCCATAATATACAGGATATCGCAATGGATGACGGCGCACTCAACAACGAGCGCGACAAGGACGAGATAAACAGGACCCGCGTGTGGTGGGTGCAGGCTGAGGCTGTTGTGGGCTTTATAAACGCTTATCAGCACAGCGGCGAGGAAAAGTTCCTTGCATCCGCAAAAAGCGTGTGGGAGAACATAAAGGAATATATCATCGACAAGCGTGAGGGCGGCGAGTGGTACGCCGAAGTCACCTGCGACCATGTGCCCCGTGAATGCAAGGAAACTGTGGGACCCTGGAAGTGCCCCTACCACAACGGCAGAATGTGCATGGAGGTGATCGCACGCGACGTGGACTTCTGAGGAGAACGATATGCACAAGACAATAAAGTTGATACACCGCATACTCATATTTCTATGCATCGCCGTTACCGCAGGCGGGCTGGTGTACTACCTGACAAAATGGAACAGCCTGCCCGAATTGGCGGGGATACATTTCGGTTCCGATCGGAATTTTGATGTGTATGCATCGAGGGTATACGGCTTTTATCCCCACCTGATAAGCAGTATAACAATAGGTATAACGGCTTTTGCGGGGTGGCTCATCGGCAGGAAAGGCACGGGGCTGAATATCACCGAAAAGGGTGAAAGGCTATTCAAGGCTGAGATAATGCTCACGATAGATGTCATCACTTTGCTGGTAACGCTGACTTTCCTTGAATGGACGATGGCGGTATCACATCAGAGGGCACTGGGCAATATCGCTCTCGTGCTTATATTTGCGGCTTTCATAGCGGGCGCTGTCGGGATAGTCGCAGAGATCATCACCGTAATGGCAAACAAAAACAAAAGCGCTGTCAAAAAGGGCTCTGACACTTTTCACCGTTCATGCAGAACAGCTTCATGGCTGCTGACGGTGCTGTATCTTCCCCTGCTGGCATTCTGCTGGGAAAGACTGCCAAGCGGCGATGTGACAGACCAATATCACGGATTGGCATATTTTGCCAACTTTGACGCATATCTTTCAAAATGGCTGCTGCTGGTACCCTCCGCTGTTGTTATAGCTATACTGGCTGTGCTGGAAGTCATCGGCGGCAGGGCGAAAAAACGCGGCAGTGAAGCCTTAGTGAGATTTACAGACAGGCTGAAGCTGATAAACGGTCTGTTCTTCTTCTGGTGGGATTTACAGCTTTTATGCGAGGCACCGCTCGGTATCATATCGACGGGGATATACGCGGCGCTGTGCGTGGTGTGCGCAGTGCTTTATCTCGTGAAAAGACACAAGGCTCAAAAGGGGTAAATACAGCATATAGAAAGGCAAGTAAAATGTACAAGTACGAAACACATCTACACACGGCGGAGACCTCTGCCTGCGCCTCCGCAACAGGTGCTGAACAGGCAAGGCGCTACAAGGCAGAGGGCTATGACGGCATATTCGTCACCGACCACTTTTTCAATTCAAACACCACAGTCCCGAGAGACCTTTCATGGGATGAGAGAGTCATGCTTTACTGCAAGGGCTACGAAAACGCAAAGGCGGAGGGCGACAAGATCGGGCTGAAAGTATTTTTCGGGATAGAGTACACCTATCAGGGGGCTGATATCCTGGTGTACGGACTGGATAAGCGCTGGCTGATGGCTCACCCGAACTGCGACAGGGATTTCTATCAGTTTTACTACGATGCCAAAGCTGAAGGCGCACTGCTGATACACGCACACCCTTTCCGCGAGGCGGATTATCTGCGGGAGATAAAGCTGCTGCCCAAGTGGGTGGACGGAGTAGAGGTATACAACAGCGGCAATTTCAAGGACGTATACAACGACCGCGCCAACTGGTACGCAGATCAGTTCGGCTTCCGCAAAACGGCGGGTTCGGACAATCATCATCTTAATGTACCCAGCGAGCGGCTGGCGGGCGTACTCAGCGAGATAGAGTTTGAACGTCCCGAGGATTACACGGGCGCATTCTTTGCCGACAGAACAAAGCCCCTTTATCCCGCGCAAAGGCTGTGATATGAGGATAAGACCTTATGACCCCGACAGGGACTTCACGGCGATATCCCGCTGGGCAGGGGATGAA
>NZ_CAMHRZ010000022.1 GCF_946187255.1 uncultured Ruminococcus sp. | reverse complement strand
CTTATAGACTCATGGACAGATCAGGCGGCAATAGACAGGCATCATGCTTCACCTATGATGTCAAAGATAAGCGCTCTGCGGGAGAAATACGGACTTCACATGAAAGTGGAAAGGTTCACAGAGGACGAAAGCGGTCTTCCCGAACAAGACAAAAGGTTTATCAAGGAGTAAAAAATGCCTAAGATAAAATGGATCGGTATTATTGATCAAAAGGATATCGCCTTATTTCAGAAATATCCACTGCCCGATAATTCCGTGAAGACCGATCTGCCGAAAACTATGGGCGAAATGATGATGAAGGCTGCTCCGTTTGCTTTTTTCTCCTTCTTAGTCTGCATGACTTCGATGATAGTAAAATGCGCAAAGGAACACACCAATATAATCAGTATGCCCTGGTGCATAGTGGGGCTGGTCATTTCGGGGTTATATCTGCTTCTTCATGAACTGCTGCACGCAGTGGTCTACCCCCGCGATGCAACTGTAAGCATTGGCATTGTAAAGCAGTTCGCGGCTGTTGCCCTTGCGGCTTACCCTCTCAACAGGGCAAGGTTCGCAGTGATGTCACTGCTGCCATATTTGCTGGGACTGGAACCGCTTATAGTGTTTCAGCTGATACCGGCGGATAACAGGGCGCTGAACAGCATACTGTTCATGCTATCGATGATGGGCATGATAAGCCCTTACCCCGATGCCTACAATGTATATTATATGCTAAGAAAGATACCACGCGGCAGCAAAATGCTGTTCTGCGGTGATGAGACTTATTATATACCAAAGGAGGATGCAAAATGATCTTTGCCGGAATCGTTGCAGGCGGCAGCGGCACACGCATAAAAAATGCCGACAAACCCAAACAGTTTATAGAGATAGGCGGTATACCGATACTTATCAGGACGATACGCGCTTTTGAAGATATCGGTGAGATCGAACGCATATATGTTGGTATAAACGCGGATTGGTACGACTATGCCGATAAGCTGCTGGATGAATTTGATGTTAGCACAAAAAGAGTAAGACTGGTAACAGGAGGAAGCGACCGCAACGGGACAGTGCTTAATATACTCCGTGAGATAACAGGTATTTTCGGGGTAAACAAGGGAGATGTGCTGATAACCCACGATGCTGTTCGTCCTTTTGTCAGTGAAAAGATCATCCGCGATAACATAGAATGTGCGCTCAACACAGCTGCCTGCGGGACTTATATCCCATCGGATGACACTGTGATAAGGACCACCGACGGTCTCACAGTGACCGAAAATCTTCCCCGCCGCGAACTGATGCGGGCGCAGACTCCTCAGACTTTTGAGATATCCACCCTTTGCAGCTGCATAAAAAAGCTGGGCGATGACAAACTTGCTCTGCTGACGGATACCTGCGGCATCCTCACCGAATGCGGCTACCCGATACACATAGTAAAGGGCGAGCCTATGAATTTCAAGATAACCACCGACCACGACCTGATGATAGCGGGTATGATGGCGCTTGGTTAATTCATAATTCATAATTCATAATTATTGACATTCCTAATTTATTATCATTGACATACAAAAAAAGTGCGCTTACGGAGTTTCCGCAGGCGCACTTTAACATTATTTGGTTATTACTTTCTTATGCCAGGTCTTCTTATTGCAGCAGGGGCAATGCAGTTTTCTGTCTCTGCCGATATGCTGCGCCCAAAACACATCCTTGAATTCAGGAACATAAGCGTGACCGCACTTCTTGCACTTGTAGTATCCCGCATCGGTCTCAATTCTGATCGCATAATAGACGTACATACAAAACTGCAATAAACCAACAACTATCACCATCACTCTGAAAAATACCGATACCTCCGCCGTATATGCTACAACAACTATCAATTCAAGTAATGTTATTACGGAGGGTATGCCTATACCTATCTCCATATCAAGCAGCAAACGGTTCTTCTTCTCTTCGCTTTCCTTCAACTGCAGCATTGCAGCCTCAGCAGCTTCCTTATAGTTCTCCATAGTGACTCTCCTTCCGTTGAACAGATCGTTAATGCTGATCCCGAGCAATTCACAAAGCTCAGGCATCAGCGATGCATCGGGCATACATTTGCCCGTCTCCCATTTTGATACGGCGCGGTCAGTTATACCCAGCTTCTCCGCAAGCTGCGCCTGCGTTAACTTCTTTTCTTTTCTGCACGCAGCTATGAATTTGCCAATCATTATCTGATCCATACGCCTTGTCCTCCTTTCTGTGCTTATCATAGCACAGATCGATCAAAATGTACACGAACTGTTGGTTGAGCAGGAAAATCTCCCGAAAATACGGCGTTTCAACCGTTACTCAACCTGTGGTTGGAAAGAAAAATACACGTCCCCGACAGATGAACTGACGGGGACAAGGTAAATATTTACATTAGTTACCGGTAGGTATGTAAGGTCTGATAGCGCCCGCAAGGTTGCTGACAGGCATGGTCTGGAGCCATATCCTGCCGGGACCTGTTACTCTGGTATTGAACAGACCCTCGCCGCCGAACAGCACATTCTTGATACCTGCCACCTGCTCGATATCTATATGACAGGAAGCCTCCATAGCAGCAAGGCAGCCTGTATCGATAAGCATCGACTGTCCCTGAGCAAGCTGATACTCAACGATAGAACCGTCCAGCTCAAGGAATACAGTACCCTGACCTGAGAACTTCTGCATGATAAAGCCCTCACCGCCAAAGAAACCTGCACCCAGTCTCTTCTGGAAGAAGATCTCCATATTAACACCCATCTCGCTTGCCAGGAAAGCAGACTTCTGAGCAACGATAGGCATCTGGGAAACCTCCATCGGCTTGATGGCACCCGGGAAATTCGATGCCATAGCGATCATACCATCGCCATTCATCGCAGTGTAAACATTCTGGAATATGGATTCACCTGAGAAAGCTCTCGACAGTGCCTTTCCTATTCCTCCGCCCGCATTGGTGGACATATTCATGTTGGGGCTCATCCAACTCATCGCACCCTGCTGACATTTGATAGCCTCGCCGTTGTTCAGATAACAGATAACAACGGGCAGCGGCTCGCCTTGGATCTCGTAACGCATTATTTTGTACCTCCTTTATTTGTCAGGCTATATGCCTGTACTTAACATTTTATCTTTAAACTCCATCAAGCTGTTCAACTTGACATGAGACTTTTCCAGCATAAGCTCGTCCGGCTCGATAAGATCGGGTATGAGCACAGGTATCATTCCCGCTGCACTTGCAGATATTATACCATTTCGGGAATCCTCTATAGCCAGAGTATTTTTCGGATCAACACCCAGCTTATCACAGGCGATGAGGTATATATCCGGGTCGGGCTTGGAATTTTCTACCATATCACCGCCGATGATCGTATCAAAGCAATGTATCAGCCCGACTTCGGTCATTTCCTTTACGACGGTATCATATTTTGTGGATGAAGCCAGTCCCACCTTGACACCGCTTTCATGCAGCCACTCCAGCACCTCACGGGCACCGTCTTTCAGCGGGATGCCCTCGTTTGTAAATGCGTCCTGCACTGCCTGTGCTGCTTCTTTCCTAAGCATACCGATATCGTAATTATCACCGTAAGCCTCTGTGATTATACGCTCGGTATCCTTATCGCTTCTTCCTATGCAAAGACGTATATAATGCTCAACATTTTCAAGTCCGTGCCTTTCGCCAACCTTACACCAGCATCTCATGCAAAGTGCTTCGGTATCAAAAATAACACCATCCATATCGAACACTATGCCATCAATATTTTTAAGATCGTACATTATTACTCCTATTTAAAATACATATATAGATCGCATTTGATCATACCATTGTACAGCTTTCGCTTTTTATCCGCCTTTTTGCCAAAGAATTTTTCAAACTCCTCATGGGGCGAGATTATATAGCAAGGTCTTTCCCTTGACGGTTGTAATCTTTCGCCCAGACGCTTGTAAAGCTCTTCTGCATCGCGTATTTCCAGCAGTCTTTCGCCGTAAGGCGGATTGCAGAAAGTGATGCATTTCTCCGGCTGGATAAATTTGCTAATATCCTGCTGCTTTACCGTCAGCTTGGAACCCACACCCGCTTTCTTGGCGTTGTCCCTTGTAAGCTCCACCGCAATATCATCGATATCAAAGCCGAAAGCCGAAAAGCTCCCCTGCTTGTTGATGCTGTCCATCGCTTCAGTACGGGCATCCTGCCATAACTTTTGGGGTATCTGATCCCACTGTTGTGCAGCAAAATTCCTTCTGATACCGGGAGCCACGTTGAGTGCCTTGTATGCAGACTCGATCAGAAAAGTTCCCGAACCGCACATAGGGTCACACACGATGGAGTCAGCCCTCACTCTGCCGAGATCGATTATTCCAGCGGCAAGAGTCTCCTTTATGGGGGCAGCGTTGGAGTTTTTACGGTAGCCTCTCTTATGCAAGCCCACACCCGTGGTATCGAGATAGAGAGAACAAACGTCCTTCATCAGCGAGAATTGCAGCTGATGCTTTGCGCCTGTTTCCTCAAAATAGGATATGCCGTAGACCTTTTCCAGCCGCTTTACGCAGGCTTTTTTTATGATCTTCTGACAATCGGGGACAGAATGGAGCTGCGAGTCAAGTGAATGTCCTTTAACGGGAAAAGCGTCGTACTTCCCCACAAAGTCCTCCAGTGCCACAGCGTTTACACCCTGAAACAGCTCCTCAAAGGAACGGGCGGTAAAGGTGGCGAGCTCAATGAGAACTCTTTCGCCTGTGGCGACCCACAGATTTGCCTTTGCTACCGTCTCATAGGTGCCGTCAAAGGTCACTTTGCCGTCGGTAACAGTGATATTTTCCCCGCCTATCTTTTCGACCTCATATTTCAGAGTTTTTTCCAGCCCGAAATGGCAGGGTATACATAGTCTTAAATTTGTCATATATTACCTTTCACAAAGACCTCCGTACAGCTGCACGGAGGTCAATACTGCAAAATTGGTGTGTCAGATCATCAGTGTCCGCCGTAGCAATACTCGGGAACATTTGATGCCTTATAATATCCGGGTATCTGTGACGAGCAGCCTGCGCCTGCGATAAGACCCGTTCTTGTACAGAAATTCAGCTTTACAACCGTATCGGGCATTGGGAAGGTGTCATTGAAGCTCTTATTCTCCTCGGAATCAGCGATATCTCCGAAGATATTTTTCCATATCGCACCGATATTCTGATAATCATTTGTCGGTATAGTTTCCATAAATTCATAGCCTATCCACACGCCCGAAACATAATCGGGAGTACAGCCGACAAAGTTAAGGTCACACCAGTCCTCCGACGTACCTGTCTTTCCGACCAGATCGGTCTTTTTCAGCTTAGCGTACCTACCTGTACCTTCCTTATCGTTGATGACATACTGCATCATACGGTTCATGATATATGCTGTGCTGTCGGATATTGCCTGCTTATAACCGTCATTCTTTTCATAAATGATCTTTCCCGCAGAATCCTCTATCCTGTATACATAGTCAACATCATATTTTCTTCCGCCGTTGCCGAAGATCATATAAGCACCTACAAGTTCATCAAGATGAAGTCCTTCAGTGAATGCACCGACAGTAACAGGAGCCAGGTTGCAGTCTCTATCATCCAGTGTCGAGATATCCAGCTTGCTCTTCAGGAAGTTAAAGGAGTAAGCAGGAGTCATCTTTTCGATCAGCTGTGCGGGCATCGTATTAAGAGATTTCAGCAGCATCTGATAAGTGAACATATCCTTATACGACCAGTTGCCCTCTTCTTTACTATATTCGGAATAGTTTACAGGCCAGTCTTCGCCGTTATTCTTGATAGGTCTGTCATTAAAGAATGAGGACATCGTCATAAGATCCTGATCCAGTGCGGGCGCATAGGAAGCGATGGGCTTGATACACGAACCGGGGGATCTTTTACCATCGACCGCCTGGTTCAAGCCGCGTATCATAGTTTTCTCTTTACGGGAACTGCATATTGCTTTAACGTTGCCCTTATAGTCCATGCAGACAAATGCGGACCACAGTGTATCTTCTTCGGGATCCATATCGTATGTCGTAAAGTTGCTTGCATCCTGCATCTTCTTTTCGATAGTACGCTGAAGATCGATATCCACACCGGTATATACTGTATATCCGCCGTCAGCCAGCTTATCATGAGCTTCCTGAATAGTTATACCCGCTTCGGCTGCTATCTTCTCTTCAGCCTCGTCTATCGCTGCATCGAGATACCAGTCGGTCATACCCTGCTCTTCAAGCTCGCCGTCATAAACAGTCTCACTGGAGTAATCAAAGTTACCTGCCAGCTCCAGAGGCTCATTCAGTGCTTCGGTATACTCCTGAGATGAGATAGCACCTGCTGCAAGCATATGATCCAGACAATACTTACGTCTGATATTATTATTCTTGATATTATCGATAGGGTTATTGTAAGCGGGAGCGTTGTTCATACCTGCAAGGCAGGCTGCTTCTGCCAGATCAAGCTCGGAAACGTCCTTGCCGAAGTAGAAATTCGCCGCCGCCTGAACGCCAACGATATCATACTGCTGTGTACCCGCAGGCACAACATTGAGGTAGCTCTGTAATATATCGTCCTTTGTATAAGTCTTCTCGACATTTATCGAACGGAAAACCTCTCGTATCTTACGCTCGATACCCGAAACACCTTCGGTGGCATTATCGCCCGTCAGGTTCTTTACTGTCTGCTGAGTGATGGTCGAACCACCACGACTTCTGCCCGTAGGCAGGAAGATATTTACAAATGCCGCAAAGGTACTCTTGAAATCGACGCCGTCATGGTTATAGAAACGCTCGTCCTCTGTGTAAACATAGGCATCCTGAACGACCTGAGGGATATTCTCAAGATCGACCCACAGGAAATGCCTGTACTCGTTCCTCATGGTATAATAGAGGACGTGTTCATCCATAGGGTCATCGTTCTCGGCATCATAATCGGGATTATCATACAAAAATCTTGTGATATTGCTCTGAGTATTCTTTTCAAGTGTAACAGTCGTTGTCGTATCTGCAAAATTCAGCACATATATAGTGAGAACAGTTCCGAAGATCGACAGCGTTATTATTACGATAAGAAATATCGAAAGCAGAAGAGTACCGATCGCCTTGATAACGTGGACAACGGGATGCGTACCTTTTCTTTTCTTTTTTCTTCTGGGTGATGTTGTATTTCTTCTTTTTTGTTCCATAAAAATATAACCTTCCGTTACTTACTGCGGACGAACCGCAAATCGCTGATACATTTATTATTATACCATATTTTTTTATATAATGCAAGACTCTCACACACAAATTATGTACTTAACAAGCCCTGAAAACAGTACAATAATACCACTTGGGGTATGTCAGCTGCCCAAAAAAATGGGGACGAATAATCGTCCCCATGTTAAATGCCGATTATTCAGCATCTGTCTCCTCGTCATCCAGAAGAGCTCTTCTGGACAGGCTGATGCGCTTCTTGTCAGCATCGATCTCAGTGATGCGGCAATCTACAACATCGCCAACAGCCAGTATATCAGCTACATTGTTAACTCTCTGATTAGCGATCTGAGAAATGTGGATCAGACCGTCGATACCATCAATGATCTGTGCAAATGCGCCGAAGGAAGTGATGGAAACGATAGTTGCCTTAACGTCCTGACCAACCTCATAGTTGTTAACAAAGATCTCCCAGGGATTCTCGGAATCCTTCTTGTATGTAAGAGAAACCTTCTTGGTCTCGGGGTCGATATCCTTGATCCTTACAGTCACCTTGTCACCGATGGATACAACATCGGAAGGATGCTTGATCCTGTTCCAGCTCAGGTCTGCTCTTCTTACCAGACCGTCAACGCCGCCCAGATCAACGAATACGCCGTAATCAGTGATGGACTTAACAACGCCTTCCATCTCGGTGCCAGCCTGAGCATTCTCAAAGAACTGAGCCTGTGCAGCTACCTTCTCTTCTCTTGCAACAGCTCTTACGGAGCCTACTGCTCTCTGCTTAGCCTCGTTAACTTCAAGGATCTTGAACTTAACAGTCTGCTTCAGCAGCTCGTTGAGATCGAAGTCTCTTCTGGGAGCAGCCTGAGAAGCAGGTACGAATACCTTAACGCCGTCAGCGGAAACAAGTACGCCGCCCTTAACTACGTTGGTAACAACACCTTCAAGGATCTCGCCGCTCTCAGCAGCATCCTTGATCTTCTGGAAGCTCTTGTCAGCGTCAACTCTCTTCTTGGAGAGCATTACGGTACCGTCGGTATCGCTGGTCTTGATAACGATCAGCTCGATAGTATCGCCAACATTTACGATATCCGCAGGCTTCTTGGTAGGATCATCAGTCAGTTCGTTCAGTGCAACATAGCCTGTATGCTTGGTACCGATGTCAACAATGACTTCGGTATCGTTCACAGATTCGACTGTGCCTTCAACCTTCGCTCCCGGATATATTTTTTTGAGGGTCTTATCGATCGCCTCCAGATTAAATTCTTCGTCAACAGTATTGTCAACATTGTTCAGCAGTTCACTCATAGTGTCCTGTACCTCCTTTATAATATAGCCGGGTGTCGAAGCACCGGCAGAGATCCCGATAAATTTTGCTCCGGTCAGGTCAAGACCGAGACTTTTCAGATCTTCGGCATTCTCAACAAGCACACATTTACAGTGCTTTTCACAGACTGCCTTCAGCTTATGGGTATTTGAACTGTGCCTGCCCCCTGCGATGACCATAAGGTCTGCCTGCTGTGCCAGCTGCTCTGCCTCATTCTGGCGAACATTGGTAGCATTGCAGATAGTCTCGCATATCTCAGCATTGGGGAGATACTTACGGAACAGTGACATCAATTCACTCCACATATTCTTATTATACGTCGTCTGAGCTAAAATTGCAACCTTTTTTGACAAAAAATTTTGTTTTTTCACCAAATTTTCAAACTCAGTACAATTTTCAAACACATAACATTCACCCGAGCAGTGCCCGACGATACCTTGTACCTCAGGATGCACAGGGTCGCCCGCTATCAGGATAACATATCCGTCGGCTGATCTTTCGGCTGCGATATCGTGTATCTTCGCAACAAAGGGACAGGTCGCATCGACTATCTCGGCGTTCAGCGCCTTTAGCTTTTCGTATACTTCCCTGCCGACACCGTGCGAACGTATCACCACCGTCTGACCCTTAGTAACATCTTCGAGCTCCACAGGCTCAACGCCCTTTGCCCTAAGATCATCTACGACGTTCTGATTGTGAATGATTGGACCCAACGTCACAATATTATTTCGGTTATCCAATTCATTATACACCATTTTTATCGCTCTGTCTACACCAAAACAGAATCCTGCGCTTTTAGCAACAAAAATTTTACATTTACTTAACATTATTCATGCACCAAAGAGGTAATTTCTTCCATTACCTTATTTTTTAAGACCTTCAATGACTTGCTGTCGGTGTTCGATGCACCGATTTCCGAAGGGATAATAGGCTTGCCATAACGCACGATGACCTTTTTGCGGAATTTCAGCTTACCTTCAAAAGTAATGCCCACAGGGATTATCTTCGTCTGTGCTACAGCGGCTATCAGCGCAACGCCTGTCTTGCCCTTACCCACCTTGCCGTCGAGAGAGCGGGTGCCTTCGGGGAATATAGCAAGATTTCTGCCCATTTCCAGCTTTTCTATAGAGGTATCGATAACGGCAGTATCGCCCTTTCCTCTGCTTACGGGGAAAGCACCCATAGTGGTGATGAGCGTCTTGAACGCCTTGTTTCCGTTAAAAAGTTCCTCTTTTGCCATATACGAAAGGGGCACACGGGTATGCAGTGCGATAAACACAGGGTCCTGATAGCTGCGGTGGTTGGATGCAAAAATATTTCCGCCGTCCTTGGGAACATTTTCTGTCCCCTCCCACCTGATGTCATAATAGATATGATAAAGACCGATAACGATCCAGCGCATCAAGCCGTAAAGCACTATTTTCAGGGGGTTAAGGTGCTTTGTCCTGCTTATGGGTCGCACCTCCATGATAACTCTGGGGGCACGTTCCTTTTTTTCGGTCACGGGTTCATTGTTTTTTTTTTCGCCCAGCTTTTCGGTGATCACACGGCATATCTCATCGATGGACTGCTGCAGATCGAGCTTTGTGGTATCAACTTCAACTGCGTCATCAGCCTTTTTGAGAGGGGCTGTTTCGCGGTGTGTATCGTTATAGTCACGCTGTTCAATATCGCGGAGAACTTCCTCGTAGGTGGAAGGGTCGCCCTTTTCCTGCAGTTCCTTGAAACGGCGCTTTGCCCTTTCTTCGGCAGAGGCTGTGAGAAATACCTTTACATCCGCATTGGGCAGTACCACCGTACCGATGTCCCTGCCGTCCATGATTATATCATTCTCCTTAGCCATCGTCTGCTGGAGATCGAACAGGAACGTCCTGACTTCGGGTATGGCGGAAGTCTTTGAAGCAGCCATAGAGATCTCGGGTGTCCTTATCTTCTCGGAAACATCCTCGCCGTTAAGGATAACGTGCTGTACGCCGTCCATATATTCCAGCTTTATGGAAATATCCTTTAGCTTAGCGATGATCTCATCCTTATTGTCAAGATCGGTGCCGCTTGTTACCATATAGCAGGCAACAGCGCGGTACATCGCACCTGTGTCAACGTAGACATACTTCATTTTTGCCGCAACAGCCTTGGCGATAGTTGATTTGCCCGCTCCGGAAGGACCGTCAAGTGCTACATTTATTCCCATATTATTCCAACTCCTTTATTATTGATCGTTATCGGCGGAATACTCCACAGCCTGTGCGCAGGCATATGCTGTTGACCAGGCTATCTGGAGATTGAAGCCGCCTGTATAAGCGTCAATATCCAGCACCTCACCGATAAAGTACAGATTTTTACAGATCTTTGACTGCATCGTCTTCGGGTCTATTTCTGAAAGCTCAACACCGCCGCGAGTAATGATCGCTTCGTCAATCGGGCGCATCCGCTTCACAGTAAAAGTTAGCTTTTTGATAGTATCGGCAAGACTTCGCCGCTCCTCTTTCGTTATCTGATTGACCCGCTTATCCAAGGGTATACCGCTGCGCCCGATGATAACGGGTATCATCTTTGAGGGAAGCAGCTTGCCGAGAGAATTTGCAAACTCACGGTTAGGAAAAGCAGAAAAGTCCCGCAGTATCCTTGCATCCAGCTGCTCCGCTGAAAGTGCCGGCTTCAGGTCGATATCGATATGATAACGATGCTTCTCTATATCACGGATATGAGCGCTGGCAGATAATACCAGCGGACCCGAAAGCCCGAAATGTGTGAACAGAAGTTCGCCCAGTTCCTCATACAGCGGCTTGGCTCTGTCGTCCTCACGCAGTGCAAGTGTACAATTTTTCAGACTAAGCCCCATCATATCCGCACATTCTGCGGATTCCTCCGTCACTATCGGACAAAGCGAAGGCGTTATGGGCGTAACGTGATGTCCTGCCGACTTCGCCAGCCTGTAACCCGCGCCGTCGGAGCCTGTCTTCGGGTAGGAACGACCACCCGCAGCGATGATGACACTTCCGCCGAAGTATTCCTTATTTCCGCATTTTACACCCACTGCACAGCCGTCCTCAATGATAATCTCCGTCACTTCACCGCTGACAAGCTCGCAGCCGTAATCGATACAAGCCTGCACAAGGGCATCAGCGATATCATTCGCGTTATCGCTTATCGGGAAAACACGGTTGCCGCGTTCGGTCTTGAGCGGGACACCCAGCCCCTCAAAAAACGCCATAGTATCTTCGGGTGTGAAGCGGCTGAGGGAAGAATACATAAAGCGATTATTGCGGGGGATATTCTTCATGACGGTCTCGGTATCGCAATTATTGGTCACATTGCAGCGACCCTTGCCTGTAATGCGCAGCTTGCGCCCGAAACGCTGATTTTTCTCAATGATAACAGCACTTTTACCCAGAAGTGCCAGCTGTACTCCGCAGAACAGCCCTGCCGCACCTCCGCCGACTATTACTGCGTCAGCTTTGTGTCTCATCATCGATATGCTCCGTATTCTCGCTGTTTTTAGCGTATACATCAAAGTCCTCCCAGACCTTTTCCAGCTTGCCGAAGGTCTGAGTCACCAGATCCACATTCCTTATAGAAATTGCGGCGATAAGGGCATTTACAAGACTGAGGGGCGCAACAAGTGAATCAGCAAAGGAAGCCATATCACTCTTTGCCAGCAGCAAAGCATCCGCATAATCATTCAGCGGAGAACTGGTGGAATCGGTTATCGCAATGACCTTTGCACCGTTTGTCTTGGAGTATTTCAGCGCCTTAACCGTCTGATTCGAGTAGCGCGGGAAAGATATGCCTATCATCACATCACGGCTGTCTATTCGCATTATACGCTCAAACAACTCGGAGGTAGTGGTGCTGGGCACCAGTTTTACATGAGGGAAAAGCAGATTAAGATAATAATTCAGGAAATACGCCAGCGCAGCAGAGCTTCTGGTGCCGATGATATATATAGTATTAGCCGATGTGATAAGATCTACAGCTTTATTGAAATCGGCTTTGTCGGTGGCATTGAGGGTCGCCCTGATACGGTCGATATCCTGATTGAGTACACGCTGCAAAACGTCCTCGCTGTTCATCTGCTCGGAACTTACCTCGATACGCTGCACTGCCGTCAGCTTGTTACGCATAAGATCCTGAAGCTGTCTTTGCAGCTCGGGATAGCCATCATATCCAAGCTCAGAAGCGAAACGAACCACTGTTGACTCGCTGACACCCACCGTTTTGCCCAGCCTCTGTGCTGTCATGAACGCTGCCTTGTCATACTGCGACAGTATGTAATTCGCTATCAGCTTGTGACCCTTTGACAGCTCGGGCAGCTTTGCCTTGATCACCGAAAAAAGATCCTTATTCATTATTATCACTCCACTCTGGTGTAACTGTAAATATTATCTTCCGCTGCTGCCGCCGAAAAGACTATTCTGTAAGGATGCCATATCCGAACGCCTTTTTTCTGCGGTCGCAGTATCTACGGTGAATACGCCGTTTTTGCTGACTATGATATCTCCCGACCTTACACCGTCGGGCAGTTTGCTTGTTTCAATGCTGACACAGGCACCGTCGCCGTCCTCACAGACAGCAAGCGTACCCTCCAGCCTGTCGATAGTATATATCATTCTTTCTTACCCTTTTCACATTTCACGCTTAGTCCTTCGCCGTCGGAAATGAACACTGTGGTGCCGTCCCGTTCGGTTATATAGACCTTGTTTGCATACTTTGACAGCCTGCGCACAGTAGATTCGTGCGGATGCCCGTATGAATTGTCCCGTCCGCAGGAAATGACTGCATAATCGGGATTGACCTTATCGAGAAAATCTGCCGACGACGACGTTGAACTGCCGTGATGTCCAACTTTCAGGACTTTTGCTTTGAGTTTATAACCCGCCGCGAACAGCGATTCTTCCTCTGTGACTTCACAGTCACCCGTAAACAGGAAACTGTTGCTGCCGTGAATGAGACGAACGATCACCGAATAATCATTTAGATTATCGGAATCCTCTATACCCGAGGGATATATCTGCACTTTGCACTCTCCCAGCTCAAACTCCGACTTCTCGGCCGCGATCACGTTGATATCCTTTGCGCTCAGCGCAGTGAGCATATCCTCATAGCATTTTGTCGTGGGTACATACTTATCGGGTATCCGCGGCATGATGAAGTTATCGATATCGAATGTGCCGATGATCTGCGCCATCTCCCCTATATGATCGGAATGGGGGTGCGAAGCTACAACATAATCGATATGAGATATGCCGTTATTCAGCATATAGTTTATGACCTTATTGCTCTCGTCCTTGTCACCGCTGTCTATAAGCATTACCTTGCCGCGTGATACTATCAGTTCGCAGTCCCCCTGACCCACATCTATAAAATGCACTTCAAGGTCGGCGCGGGTCGCGGGGCGGTCGATCAGCCCCAGCTTTATGCCGATATCGCGGACGGATATTATGCCCGTGTAATGCAAAAGACATATTACGCCCAATGCAAACAGTATTATCACCAGCAGTATAAGTCTCAGCCTAGCCCTAAGGCTCAGCTTTTTGGACTTCTTTTCGGGCTGTGGCGGCGGTGCGGGTGCAGGTGCGGGAGCTTTTGCTTTTTTTCTGCCCATCATCTTCTCGCCCGCATTTCAAGCCATTCCTCTTCGGAGATATTTATCTTTCGGGGCTTTGCACCCTCCTGAGGACCGATTATCCCCATATCCTCTATCTGATCCATTATCCTGGAAGCTCTGGAAAAGCCCAGTTTCAGCTTTCGCTGCAAATATGATGTGGAAGCATTGCCTGTCTGCACTATAACGGTTATCGCCTGATCGATAAGATCATCGTCCGGGTTGATCACTACATCCTCCGCATCAGAAGATGAATTCTTCTTATCTTCCTTGGGCTTAGGCATATTCTCCTCCACCTCAGCCATGATATCTTCGCTGTATTCGGCAGAATGTTCGCTTTTCAGGAACTCTACCACCGCTTTGATCTCTGCGGTATCAGCAAAGCCCGACTGTATTCTTATGGGGTTCTTCACGCCAACGGGCTTGTACAGAAGATCTCCGTAACCCAGCAGTTTCTCGGCACCACCCTGATCGAGTATTACACGGGAATCAACACTGCTTGAAACACTGAGGGATACACGCGAAGGTATATTTGACTTGATAAGACCCGTGATCACGTCCTTTCGTGGGGACTGTGTGGCAATGACCATGTGTATGCCCGCTGCACGCGCAAGCTGTCCCAGACGGATAACGGAATCCTCCACCTCACTGCCTGCCGCCATCATAAGATCGGCAAACTCGTCGATGACTATGAGTATCTGCGGCATCAGCTTCATCTTGGCATATACGGGATCCTGCGTATCTTCGGGCTTTGAATGCTCGTTTGTCAGCATCTCGTTGAACTCTTCCAGGTTCTTGACATTGCTCGCCTCGAACATCTTGTATCTCTTGCTCATCTCGTTAACAGCCCATCCCAGTGCGCCCGCGGCTTTCAAGGGGTCGGTAACTACTGGTATCAGCAGATGAGGTATCTTGTCATACAGCTTGAACTCGACCATTTTGGGGTCAATGAGTATCAGCTTGACATCTTCGGGGGAAGCATGATACAGAACGCTGAGTATTATCGAGTTTGTAAATACGGATTTACCCGAACCGGTAGTACCCGCAACGAGCAGGTGGGGCATTTTTGCGATATTCCCCACAACGATCTTGCCCTCGATATCCTTGCCTACCGCGAAAGTCAGCTTGCCCTTTGCACTGCGGTATTCATCACTGTCTATCAGTTCACGCAGTGAAACGGGGTCTCTCACGTCATTGGGGACTTCTATACCAACACAGGGCTTTCCGGGAACAGGGGCTTCGATACGGATACTCAGAGCGGCAAGATTGAGCGCGATATCATCGGAAAGGCTCATTATCTTCGCTACCTTTACGCCCGCTGCGGGCTGTAATTCGTACCTGGTTACGGACGGACCTCTGAAAATTCCTGTGATACGGGTCTTTACTCCGTACACATCGAGAGTCTCCACCAGTTTCTGGGATTTCTCCTGAATTTCGGCTTCGATAACGTCTTTTTCTATTTTCTTCTTGGGATATTTCAGTGCATCAACGGGTGGATTGACGTATACGGGTATCTGCTCGTCTTCTTCAAACAGCGTAGTCTGACCCTCACTGTCAACGCTTACGGTGCTCGGCTGAGGCTGATCTTCTGTAGTATCACTTACATGCCGCGGCTTTCTGCTGATAGCCTGTGCAATGATCTCCTTAAGATCATCGTCGGCTTCTTCAGTGATCTCAACTTCGTCCTTTTCAAAGGCAGAGGTATCCCCTTCTTCCGAATCTATAAGCGCCAGCGGACGTCTCTTCCTCGTCGGCTTCTTGACTTCGGGAACAGTCTCCTCTACAGTATCTTCGGTATCGGTGACTTCTGCTGTATTCTCATCATCGCTGTCGTTTTCGGCTTCGTCATCCGTTAGGAACTTCGCAAAATCCACGCGCTGTCTGCCGCGAGGCACAGGTACTTCTTCTTCCTCCACAGGTTCTTCCACAACGGGCGGTCTGCGCTTTTTCGGGGTCTGTTCTGCGATGCGCTTCATTTCCTCCCTGTGCTGTCTTGCTGCGATGCGCTCAACTCTGTCCTCGTGTACAGCCTGCACCGATACTACAATGGGTCTGGTGATCAGCTTGAAAAACTGAGGCAGTGTAAGGTCTGTCAGCAGGAGAACGAACAAAAATGCGATAAGCAGTATGATTATCGCCGCACCGACTCTCTTGAAAGCCGCCAGCAAAGGCCAGCCCAGCACAGCGCTGGCAAGTCCGCCGCCGCGCAGCTGTACTCCGTCAAGATAGAGACCGCGAAGCTTCTTGAAAAAGCTACCGCCATCCACAGAGCCTACCTGGAGTATCTGTATGATGCCGCTGGAAAGCAGCATGAGTGTACCGCCCTCAACGCACTTGGCAACAACGGTATTCTTCTTGGTATTGGAAGCGATCATAAGGGCTGCATATATCATTATGGGCGCAAAAAGGAAAACCGCTACACCAAAAATGCCGCGATTGAGATCATGCAGCTTTTTCCACAGACCCTCGCCCTCAATGAACGTGATAAACAGTTCAAGGACACCCACGAAGAACAGTATGTAAGACCAGCATCGCCTGTTCTCCCTTTCGCCGGCAGCTTTCAGTGCGTCCTGCGCCGCCTTGCTTGCCTTAGGGGCAGACTTGGGCTTTGCCGCACTTTTGGCTGAGGTACTGCTGCCTGTTTTTCCTTTAGTGGCACCTGCTGCCATCAGAACACCTTCCTTAACTTCCGTTGAACAGATATTGCAAAAAGCCTGAATATCTTATCATCCAAGCTTTCTCATATTTATATGATCAGAACTGTATGGGATGACCCATGCAGAGTTCGATAAACGATATTATCAGAACGACACATCCGAGTCCGAGAGTATAATACGCGAACACCTTGAACTTATCGCTCTTGACAAGCCATTTTACCAGCTTTATGGCGCCTAATCCCACTGCTGCCGCCACGATGAAGCCGACGATGCAGTTAACTATGCTGACTTTTTGTTCAGCAACATTGGTCTCCATAGACGTTTTTATAAACTTAACGACTTCCAGCAGACAGCTGGCAAGTATAACGGGGATGCCCAGTATGAACGAATACTTGACGGATGTCTCCCTTGTGAAGCCCGAAAAAAGACCTGCCGATATAGTTGAGCCCGATCTTGAAACGCCGGGCAGGAGCGCTACTCCCTGAAAAAAACCTACAGTCACCGAATCCTTGACGGTGATATCTCCCTCTTCCTTTCTGCCCTTTTCGCATCTGTCGGACATGAAAAGTATCGCAGAGGTATACAGGAAACACAGACCCTCCGCAAGTATGGATGAATCCTCGCCCACCGACTCGAACCAGTCCTTGAACAGCGCAAAGGGTGCAAGACAGAAGCAGGACAGTATTATCATGACGATCATACGGCGTTCGGGGTTCATATCCTTCAGTGTGAACCTGCGCTTGAATATATCCGCGATCATATTGCCCAGTTCCTTCAGAAGTGCAAGTATATCCGAACGGAATGCGATAAACACCGCCACAAGTGTACCCAGATGCAGAACTGCGGAGAACATCAGCGCACCTTCGCCGCTGTTGCCCGTAAAATGCTGATACAAAGAAATATGTCCCGAACTGGATACAGGCAGGAATTCGGTAAGTCCCTGCAATATCGCCTGAATGATAGCATCAAATAGATTCATTTTTTCCTCCATACCTACTCGCCAAAACAAGGCGTTTATCGGTAAGCCCGCACACAGATCTGTCAAAAGCTCACCCGATGTCATCAAGAGCGCATGATGACACTTATATAATATAGCACGAAAAAACGTACTTGTCAATATTATATTGACCAAAAAAATTAAATTTTGCAGGAAAAGCTGCATTTTCCTGCAAAATTCATCATCTCACATATTCTGATGAAAGCACCTGATCGACCCACTTGACCAGACTCACAAAGCTCTCCTTATCGAGGATACTGAAATACTTGTGTACCTGCTGATCGCCGCTGACCGCATGGTCGGTAAGGCAGTAGCCGTCCGCAGAGATGGTCATGGTCACGATATCCCCTGTGCCGTAGCCGCTTTCGATCTGTATAAAATCAAGTCCCTCATCCTTGCTGGGACTTTTGACGGAGCTTGTCTCTCCGAAGCTGTCGATCAGCTTCACAAGCTCGGAATAATCATCATGATCGAGTATATAGCACTCTCCGTAGCCCTCACCGACTTTCAGCCTGACATAGCCGTAGGCACCGTTATATATAGTATAATTGTAGAGCCTGTCAAAACATATATAGTAATACTCGCCGTTCTTTTCAGCTTTGTAGAATGCATTGTAGGGACGTGAGGTGTTCAGCGACTGTGCGGAGACAGCCTCCACCTTTTCCCAGTCACAGTAGGAAGTGCCCTCACCAACTATCGAACCGTCGCTCAGTACTATATTGCTTACCTTATAATTGTTCTCGCTCTCTTCATCCGTGGGCTGACGATAGCGCATATCCTGCTCGATACTTATATTCTCCTGCTTGAATGCGGGCGGTTCGATGGATGTGACTATGCCCAGACCGTTAAAGGACATATACTCGTCGGGGGCATTGAGCTCCTTGTCCCTGGACATCACAAGCACCCCTGCTCTGCACAGCGATACGGAGGTATAGGTATCAGCTTCCACCAGCACCTTTCCCGATGTATCGAGAAGCCCCTTGAACTTGCCTACATTGAATACATATATGGAATTGCCTATCATCTGCGAGCAGTCATAGCCCTCAAAGGGCTGCTCGGTGATATCCGTGATATAATCCCCTGCCGCAAAGCTGACGTAAACAGGGCTGCTGAGAACATCAGCCTGCTTGATATCGTTGAGAAATTCGGGGAATTTATAGTTTTTCAGCTCGACCTTATCGGGAACAGCCTTTGGTTCCTTAGTTGAAACGGTGGTATTTACCCCATCCTCGCTTCCCGTCTTCCCGGAACAGCCACACATAGCAAATACAAGTGCTGCCGCAGTCACAAGTGCTGTTGCTTTTGAAAATCTCATCTGACCTCTCCTCAGAAAATGCGGCGCCAATAATTTCACCGCTCATTTTTATGCCAAATACCATTATAATATAATACAATGTTTTTTTCAAGTGGTTTTTGAAATTTTTTCTTTCCTGCCGTATCGCGAAAAGTCAGACGGCTGTAGTTGTTACTAAAATGTTAAATGTTTCAGCAGCTATTTACAAACAGATAAATGTGTGCTATAATGTATTGGTGTTGGTGTGGAGATTTTCACATAGCACTACACTAAATCGTTTATTGATCGACGTAATTCTGCTTTACAGCAAGGAGGACATTAACAAATGGTAAGAGCAATTGTTGGCGCAAACTGGGGCGACGAAGGCAAGGGTAAGCTCACGGACATGATGGCACAGGAGTCTGATATCGTTATCAGATTTCAGGGCGGCGCAAATGCAGGTCATACCATACATAACCACTATGGCAGATTTGCTCTGCACACTTTACCTTCGGGCATTTTCTACGATCACACTACAAACATCATCGGCAACGGTGTTGCATTTGATATACCCAAGTTCTTCAAGGAACTCAATGAGGTCACTTCACAGGGCGTGCCCATGCCCAAGCTGATGATCTCTGACAGAGCGCAGATGATAATGCCTTATCACATTGATTTTGACAAGTTCGAGGAGGAAAGACTGGGTAAGGCAAGCTTTGGTTCTACAAAGTCTGGTATAGCGCCTTTCTATTCGGATAAGTACGCCAAGATCGGCTTCCAGGTCCAGGAGCTGTTCGATGAGGAAGCTCTCAAGGAAAAGATACACAGAGTGCTGGAGCAGAAGAATATACTGCTGAAATATATGTACAACAAGCCTGCCATCGATGAGAACGAGCTGTTCAATACTCTGATGGAATACAAGAAGATGGTTGAGCCTTATGTATGCGATGTTTCCGCATACCTGTGGAATGCTATCAAGGAAGGCAAGAACATCCTGCTGGAGGGTCAGCTGGGTTCTCTGAAGGATCCCGATCACGGTATCTATCCTATGGTAACTTCTTCCTCCACACTGGCAGCATACGGCGCTATCGGCGCAGGTATACCTCCCTATGAGATCAAGAAGATCGTTACTGTTTGCAAGGCTTATTCCTCTGCTGTAGGCGCAGGCGCATTCGTATCGGAGATATTCGGTGACGAGGCTGAGGAACTGAGAAAGCGCGGCGGCGACAAGGGCGAGTACGGCGCGACCACAGGCAGACCCAGAAGAATGGGCTGGTTCGACTGTGTGGCTTCAAGATACGGCTGCCGTATTCAGGGCACTACCGATGTGGCTTTCACTGTTGTTGACGCACTGGGTTATCTCGAGAAGATACCTGTATGCGTAGGTTATGAGATAGACGGCGAAGTCACCTACGACTTCCCCACCACCGGCAAGCTGGAAAGAGCAAAGCCCGTTCTGGAAGTACTGGACGGCTGGAACTGCGATATCAAGGGCATCAGGAATTATGAGGACCTGCCTGAGAACTGCCGCAAGTACATCGACTTCGTTGAAGAAAAGATCGGTTTCCCGATCACTATGGTCTCCAATGGTCCCAAGAGAGAGGACATCATTTACAGAGAGAGCAAGCTGAGCAAATAACAAACAATGAGGGACAGTCGAAAGACTGTCCCGTTTTTTGTACTATATATCATCTATCATAAACGTCGATGATGACGAACTCGGAGATACATCCTGTTTTGAAGGGGATCGCCCATCCCGAGATACCTGAAGTAACGATAAAAGTCGTACCGTCCCTGACCTCTTTGCCGTATATCTTGTCATTGAATGCCAGACTTACCAATGCCGCAGGGAAAATATGACCCCCGTGAGTATGCCCCGAAAGCACCAGATCGGTGGGGGTGCCTGATTCGGCAGCATAGTCGCGCGGCTGATGGTCGATCATGATGGTGTACTTGTCCGTGTCAAGCCCCTCAGTCAGCTCTGCTGCGGTCTTGCGGTCTGGGGCACCGTAGTCTTTTCTGCCGATGATATTAAGATGATCGAAAACGGCAGTTTCGTCCAGCAATACTGTCACGCCGTTTTTTTCAAGCTCAGCATATAGATCATCAATGGAGAAACCGCGACTGTTGCCGTAGCCCTTATCGTGGTTGCCGTCAGCGTAGAAAACACCGTACTTTGTGCTTGTTTCTCCCAGCGCTTGGCAGGCACGCACCATATCATCCCGTTTAGTATCATCATCAACGAAATCCCCTGCTATTATGATAGCATCGGGCTTGCAGGCGTTCAGGCGCTTCATCTGAGCGGCGAATTTATCACCGTCAAGGGTAACACCGATATGCGAATCGGCAATAAGCGCCACACGCAGGCGTGAGTCTCCCAGCTCCTTTTTGGTTTTAAGGCGGTAATCAGTCTCAAAAACATGGTGAGCAAAAAACCAGCCCGCGAGCATATACACCGCCGTGACCGAGAGTGCCACTGCGCCTGTTTTATACCGCGATGACCAGCTATGCCTGACTTTGCGGTGTATGAACGTGACGAGGTCGCAAATCCCCCAGATAAGCGAAAGATGCAGCAGCACGATCACGGGCGTATAGGCATTTACAACGTTCAGGGAAAACAATGCCGCAACAGGCACCGAAGAAAGCACCCATGACAACTTTCGGCGCTTCTCCCCCAGCTTTTGCATAAAGCTGAATTTATGAAAACGGGTGATAAGATAAAATAAACTGAACAGCGCCGCTAAACCCGCCGCTGCAAACAAGACTAACCACAGCATAAAACACACCTCCGTGAAATACCGGATCGACAAAAAGCCCTAAATCTCGGCTTTTAGCATTATACTACATTGCAGAAGATTTGTCAAACAAAAAAAATTGAAAAAAACCAAAAAAAATTTGAAAAAGTACTTGACAAACGTATCATTCTATGCTATAATAATTAAGCTGTAAGAAATACAGAGAACAAAAACCACGGAGAAGTCGCCTAGCCCGGTTTATGGCGCACGACTGGAACTCGTGTATGGGTTAATAGCTCATCGAGGGTTCGAATCCCTCCTTCTCCGCCA
>NZ_CAMHRZ010000021.1 GCF_946187255.1 uncultured Ruminococcus sp. | reverse complement strand
AACCAGCAGAACATAACACCCCCGAGTCCTCTTTTTTGAAGAGGGCTTGGGGGTGCTGCGGTTGCAACAGCCCCTTTTTCTTTGAGAACGTATTGACAAACGTTCCTTTATATGGTACAATGTTGATTGAAAATACTAGCAAAATTATATCAATATTGACAGGAAGGAGAACACCATGGACGAGAAGTTCAAAATAGCGGGTTACTGCCGAATATCTGTTGATGAGGAAATGGACAAGGACAACACTTCCATCGAAAACCAGAAAGCCATAATATCCGATTATGTTACGCGGACTTTCCCCGATTTCACCCTTGATTTCTATGCAGACCGTGACCGTTCAGGCTACACATTTGAACAGCGTGAGGACTATCAGAAGTTACGCAGGAAGCTGTTTCACGGCGAGTATGATATACTTATCATCAAGGATTTTTCCCGATTCTCACGCCGCACAAGTAGGGGACTTGTGGAGCTTGAAGACCTGCGCGACGCGGGTATGCGCATAATCTCTATCGGGGACGGCATCGACTTTCCGACTTCGGACGAGTGGATGGCGATTCAGTTCCGTTTCCTTGTAAACGAAATGCCCGTCACGGATACCTCGAAGAAGGTCAAGGCGGTCATAAACAGCCGTCAGAAAGAGGGCAAATGGATATGCGCCGTTCCCTACGGCTATGTCATGACCAACACCAAGACTATGAAGTTTGTAGTTGACGAACCGTCTGCCGAAATCGTCAGGAAGATATTTCAGCTTTATGCTGACGGCTGGGGCTATAAGAAGATAGCAAATTATCTCACAGATCAGCACATTCCAACTCCACGCAAGACCGAGGAAATGCGCAAAGAAGCAGAGGGCGAGGAGTATACTGTTCGCTCCAAAGCGGAGTGGAGCCTTGTTACGATAAGCGAGATACTGAGCAACGATTTCTATATTGGCACGCTCCGTCAGCGGAAATACCGCCGAAAAAAGATAAACGGCAGCGATGAAAAATTGCAGGAAGTAGATAATATCGTTATCGCCAATAATCATCAGCCTATCGTGGATTACAAGCTGTTTTCAGTGGTGCAGGAACAGATGGCACAACGTTCACGTTCAAATTACCGCGGTGTCAAAAAATACTACAATGTCTATACGGGACACCTTTTCTGTGGTGACTGCGGAAGTCCCATGTTTTCCATGAGCCGTCCTGACCTTGCGCCTGCTTACCGCTGCGGAACATACCACAAGCGCGGAAGCAAAGGCTGTTCCTCACATCACACAAGAGTTGATATGCTCGACGGTCTACTGAAATCATTCGTGCAGAAAGTCAGGGACAATTCCGAAGCCATGCTCGAACAGCTTCAGGAGTCTATCGACAAGGAGCAGAAAGAGACCTCGTCCAGCAAGACCGTTGTGGAGGTTCTTCTGCAAAGGATAGAGGACATCAAGACCGAGCTCAAATTCCTTGCACGACAGCACGTCAAGGATATAGCCAAGCATCCCGAGCGTGAGGATATGCTGGAAGAAGTCTACCAGGAGCAGGTGGACGACCTTATGCAGCAGATAGACGGTTTCCGCAACCAGATACAGCTCGCCACCGATAAGCACAACGCGATAATCACAATGAACCGCACTGCTAAAACGGTCATGGAGGTCTTTGATACCATAATAAACAAGGACAGCCTGACCAAAGCCGATGTGGATTTCATCATCGACCGCATTGACGTGTACACCGACCACATTGATATCAAGCTCAAAGCCGATATTGATACGCTTCTGCGGACAGGTGTTCCCGAAGAACTGCAATTTGAAACAGTAGGAGCAACCGCAAATTTTGAGAACATAAAAGACACGAACGTGGATTTTATGTTGGGCACTAAGAAAGCCATAAACCTCACACCTATCGCCCAAGTACGCACAAGCAAGGGCGAAATTCTTAGTGTCAATGTTATCAGTGAGGGCGACCCGCTGGAGATCTACACGAACCCTGACGGAGAGGTCATATTCAAGAAGTATTCGCCTATCAATGAGCTTTCGGATGGGGCTTTGCAGGCGGCGGAGGTCATTGCCAAGCTGGGCGGTGCGCCTGCGGTCATTTTTGACAAGGATCACGTTGTGGCGGTGTCGGGGGTATCCAAAAAGGAGTACTCCCACCGCAGACTTTCGCAGGCGCTGGAGGATATGCTGGAAAACCGCCGCAGCTATGAGTATCGCAGCGGTTCGGAGGAATTTCGCCCTGTTGAGGGAGTAAACACTCACGCGCTGGCGGTCTCACCGATAATCTCGGGCGGGGATATCACGGGGGCTGTGGCTTTTCTCGGCGGCGGTGATGACCGCCATGTCACGGACGATCAGGCAATGCTATGCAAAGCAGCCGCTATGTTTCTTGGGAAACAGATCGAACAATGATGACCTTGCCTTACTGACGGCGGGAACATGGGACAGATTGTTGCAATGAGGTTCAGAGGAATTTCGCCCTGTTGAGGAAGTAAACACTCACGCGCCGGCGGTCTCACCGATAATCTCGGGCGGGGATATCACGGGGGCTGTGGCTTTTCTCGGCGGCGGTGATGACCGCCATGTTTCTTGGTAAACAGATAGAACATTCAAAATAATCACCATACAACTAAAAGTCTCCCCATACGGCATGGTGAACCGCATGGGGAGGCTTTTATATATCCTTAGATCCTACATTTTCCCTGTCATTTTGTTTTTGATCTATCCCTGAGAAAGCACATAGTTTATGAGCTTTTCCATCGTTTCCTCATCAAGCACCGATGAGATCATCATGCTGGCTTCGCCTGCCTTTTTGGGCTCTATACCGACCTTTGAAGCAAAAAAGTCCTGCAGTATCACACAGGGGGTGAACAATCCGTTGGCTTCGGAAACGCCCTTTTGGGTCAGCGTTATCTGACGATAGGGCTCCTTGACTATCAGTTCTTCCTCGATGAGTTTCTTGCACATCTTTACTGCGCTTGCCTTTGCAACATGGAGATAATCCGCTATATCGGTGATGCGCACGCGCTCGCCGTTCTGCCCCAAAAGATAGATAGTGATAAGATATTTTTTCTGCTGTTCGGTCAACATTATTTATTCCCCTTTATAGTTAGACTTAATTAACCACAAAATATAATATCACCTGCAAAGGTCAATGTCAATGTTTGGGCGGTCAGAGGTTAGCGAATTCTAACTATATTACAAATAATCAGGTTAGTTTATGCAAACTTCTATTCGTTTCTACAAAATTTCTCCCACCGGTGAATAATATCCTTGACTTTACAAAGAATAGAAAGTATAATATAAGCAGACGGTTAGCTATTACTAACTGTAACATGAAAGGAGAAGCCTATGCTTGCGCAGGAACGAAAACGACTTGAAAATGTACTTGCATTTCACGCAGCACCTACACTGATGGGCATGAAGTGCGGCAGCCTGCCCACGCTTTCGGCGGAGGAATATGACATTGACGAGCTGTCACGGCTTTTTGCAGAAAGCTATTTCGGTTCGAGGATAGGCGCACGATTCATCAGCAGATGCAGTCATCGGACGATAATATATCTGTATGATAAGCGTCTGCTTGGGGAAACGCTGTCAGACAAAGCGGTGAGAGTTTTTATTTCGGGGTATGGTTATGACTTTTCATGGGACACAGAACAGTGTCTTGACAGGCTGTGCGAACGGCTGACAGAGAGCGACTTTCCCCATGAGATAGGAGTATTTCTCGGATATCCGCTGGAAGATGTAAAAGGCTTCATCGCCAACTGCGGACAGAGATGCAAACTCTGCGGACTGTGGAAAGTCTATGGTGACGTTGAACGTGCAAAGGCTATGTTTGAGTGCTACAAGCAGTGCAGGATCCACCTTTGCAGGGAACTTGAAAACGGCAAACAGCTGCGCTCATGCGTAGCTTAAAATAGGAGGTTATAAAATGAAAACAGCAGTAATTTACTGGAGCGGAACAGGCAACACCGAAGCTATGGCAAAGGCAGTCGCGGAGGGTGCGGGAGTATCCGCTGTTCAGGTATCCGCATTTGACGGTGATGTGAGCGAGTTCGATGCTATTGCACTGGGCTGTCCCGCTATGGGTGCAGAGGAACTGGAAGACGGCGAATTCGAGCCTTTCTTCTCGGGTATCGAGGGCAAGATAAGCGGCAAGAAGATCGCACTTTTCGGTTCTTACGACTGGGGCGACGGCGAATGGATGCGCCTGTGGGCTGACAGAGTCAAGGCGGCAGGTGCCGAAGTCGTGGGCGGTGAGGGGCTTATCTGCAACAACACCCCCGATGATGACGCACTTGCAAAGTGCCGTGAACTTGGCAAACAGCTTGCTTGATCTTCCCTATATATTCCAAAAGCTGCCGACATTGTTCGGCAGTTTTTTACGGTTAGTTATATCTAATAAAATATACGGTTTACTTCGGCTAACTCTATGTTTAACACGACAAAGTGAACTTAATATTATTGACTTTTAAGAGTTAGCGGTGTATAATCTTATTGAAAGTTAGGTTGTTCTAACCAATGTGAAGGAGGTTAACATGATGCCTTTGGTATCTGCAAACGCAGGCGAAAGCTACACTATCGCGCGTATCGGCGGAACGAATGAAGTCCGCAAGCACTTAGAGGACTTGGGGTTTGCCGTTGGGGGAAAAGTCACGGTCATATCCGTAATGGCGGGTAATCTTATCGTGAACGTCAAGGAAACGAGAGTGGCTGTGAGCCGCGAATTAGCGATGAAAATAATGGTTTAGGGGGAAAAGATATGACACTGAGAGATGCAAAGATCGGTGATACCGTCACCGTGAAAAAGCTCACGGGCGAGGGTGCTGTCAAGCGCAGGATAATGGATATGGGGCTGACTAAGGGCACATCTGTGACGGTACGCAAAGTCGCACCGCTGGGAGACCCGATAGAAGTTACGGTTCGCGGTTATGAGCTGTCTATCCGCAAAGCCGACGCGGAAATGGTCGAGATAGTGTGACCATTTATTTTTGTATATAAGTTAGTTTGAGCTAACATTTTTAGGAGGAAGAATTATGAGTATCAAAATAGCGCTGGCGGGCAACCCGAACTGCGGCAAGACCACGCTTTTCAACGCGCTGACAGGCTCGAACCAGTTCGTGGGCAACTGGCCAGGTGTAACTGTGGAGAAAAAAGAGGGCAAGCTGAAAAAGCACAGCGATGTTATCGTCACCGACCTGCCGGGAATATATTCCCTTTCGCCCTACACGCTGGAAGAAGTTGTGGCGAGAAATTACCTTATAGACGAGCAGCCCGATGTTATACTTAATATCATCGACGGCACGAATCTGGAGCGAAATCTCTACCTGACAACTCAGCTGACAGAACTTGGCATACCCGTTGTCTGCGCCGTCAACATGATGGACGTTGTCAACAAGAACGGCGATAAGATCAACATTTCAAAGCTGAGTGAAGCTATCGGCTGTAAGGTGATGGAGATATCCGCGCTGAAAAACGACGGTGTTGCCGAAGTTGCAGAAGCGGCTATCTCTGCGGCAGATACCAAACACGGCGGACCTGTTCACCGCTTTGATGCGGCGATCGAACACGCACTGGCACATATCGAAGAAGCCTGTGTTCACGACCTGCCCGAAGAACAGCAGAGATGGTACGCTATCAAGCTGTTCGAGCGTGACGATAAAGTCATTGAAAAGCTGAGTATCAAGGGTGAAAAGCTTGCTCACATCAACAAGGATATCGAGAAGGTAGAAAAAGAGCTGGATGATGACAGTGAGTCCATAATCACCAACGAGCGCTACAACTACATATCCGGCATCATCGACAGCTGTCTTGTGAAGAAGAACAAAGGTGCGCTCAGCACTTCGGACAATATAGACAAAGTCGTTACAAACCGCTGGCTTGGTCTGCCGATATTTGCGGCGATAATGTTCGCGGTGTACTGGATTGCTATGGTGGGCGTGGGCGCACCGCTTACAGACTTTACCAATGATAATATCTTCGGTGAGGACGGTTTCCACCTCTTCGGCAAAGGCACTGCGGAGTATGAAGAAGATGCCGAAGAATACGCGGGCGCACAGCTTCTGATCGACGGTTATGACGCTTACGTTGAAGCCAACGGAACGCCCGAAGATGAATTCACCTACGAAGTTGAGGACGAGGAGACCCTTGAGATCTCGGAAGAGACTGCAACTGTTGCGGACTACGAAGAAGCACTCGCCACCATCGAGAAGATAGGCGACGAGCCCGATCCTGCTGATTACGGCTGGTATGTACCTCCCGTTCCCGCACTGGCTGAAAAGGCGCTTGACAAAGCAGGTGCGGCAGACTGGCTGAAAGGTCTTATCATTGACGGTATCATCGCAGGCTGCGGTGCGGTACTGGGATTTGTTCCTCAGATGCTGGTGCTTTTCCTGATGCTGGCATTCCTTGAAGCCTGCGGTTATATGTCAAGAATCGCATTCGTGCTTGACAGAGTTTTCCGCAAGTTCGGTCTTTCGGGGAAGAGCTTTATTCCCATGCTTGTGGGCGTTGGCTGTGGTGTTCCCGGAATAATGGCGAGCCGTACTATCGAGAACGAGCGCGACAGACGTATGACCATCATGACCACCACATTCATCCCCTGTGGTGCGAAAGTACCTTTCATCGCCATGATCGCAGGCGCTATCTTCGGCGGTTCTGCATGGGTCGCTACCTCCGCATATTTCATCGGCATGGCGGCTATCATAATCTCGGGCATCATGCTGAAAAAGACAAAGATGTTCGCAGGCGATCCTGCGCCGTTCGTTATGGAACTTCCCGCTTACCACCTGCCCACCGTAAAGAACGTTCTGCGTTCCATGTGGGAGAGAGGCTGGTCGTTCATCAAAAAGGCGGGTACAGTTATACTCATCTCTCAGGTGATTGTATGGTTCACAAGCAGATTCGGTTTTGTTGACGGCAGTTTCGGTATGCTTGAAGAAGACGAACTCAGCGCTTCCATACTCGCAAAGATCGGCAGCGGTATCGCATGGATCTTCACACCTCTCGGATGGGGCAACTGGCAGGCAGCTGTGGCATCCATCACAGGTCTTGTGGCAAAGGAAAATATCGTCGGCACGATGGGTACGCTTTACGGCGGCGGAGACAAGACCGTATGGCAGGAGCTGGCAGTTCAGTTCACAGGCATCACAGGATATTCCTTCCTGGTGTTCAACCTGCTATGCGCACCTTGTTTCGCGGCTATCGGTGCCATCAAGCGTGAGATGAACAATGCCAAGTGGACATGGTTCGCCATCGGCTATCAGTGCGGATTTGCTTACGCAATATCGTTCATGATTACTCAGTTCGGCAATGCGCTGACAGGCAATGTAAACGCTATCGGACTTATATTCGCCATCGCTTTGCTGGCGGGCATGATCTATATGTTAGTAAGACCTTACAAGGAAGCGACCAAGCTGACCGCAAAGCTGGCAGTCAGCAAAGCATAAGGAGGAATATTTATGGCAGTATGGCTCAGTGAAAATATAGGTAATATCATCGTCATAACAATAGTTGTGGTTATACTTGCACTGGCTCTGCGTTCGGTCATCAAGGACAGGATGTCGGGCAAAGGCGGCTGCGGGTGCGGCTGTGCGAATTGTGCTATGCATGGCAAGTGCCATACTGCCAAAAAATAAGATATGTTCTCATCAAAAGAAGACCGCTTTTCGGGAAATGAAAAGCGGTCTTTTTTTTCGGGTATCAGCCGTGATATTCCGACAGCAGATTTTTCAGCGCACTCACGCTTGAAGAATGCAGGTGCCTTACAGGTGTCCCCGATTTCTCGGTGTGCTTTTTGACACCTCCCAGCATTTTATGGGAACAAGTCCCCGTGAAAACTATGACCAGGTCGGGCTGACCTATCTTGTTCTCAAAATCCGCAGGCATCTGTGTGAACACCTTCGACTTACATTTGTATGACTTGCAGATATCCTGATATCTGGTCGCCATGCGGTCATTTCCGCCAACTATAACAACGCTCATTTTGTAATTCCTTTCTATGGGTTAGTATAAACTAACCGACAGTCAAATAAACATGGTTAGTTTGTACTAACCATGTTTATTATATCATAATCATAAGAGTTTGTCAATAGCCTGGACGGGATTTTTTTCACATATTTAAATGCTTATATCACGCCTGCTTTTCAGCCCTGATGAAAGCCTGACTGCACCATTCCAGTACCTTCGGGAACACATTGTCGAAGTCCTGCGGTGTGTACTTCCCGCTCAGTTCAAGCATATACCTGTCTTCGGGACTGACCTTTTCTGTCAGCTCTCTTTTTGTCAGCAGGAACTCTCCGCTTTCAAGATAATGCAGGTTCTGTATCAGAAAGAAAAATCCTTTCAGGGTATATGTCAGCTTTGCCGCACTGTTTTCCTTGTTTGTATGTATATATCGGTGGCACAGCTCATGGTAAAGATTTCCAAGACTGAATTTTACATAGTTGACCTCATCTTCTCTTCCTGCTTTTGGCAAAAGCTCTGCCAGCGTGCCGTAAAGGTCTTTGGTGGTGTATCTCAGCTGTAATACTTCAAGAGGGTTCCAGCGTGCAAGCTCCTCTCTGCCGCAGATAAACCCGCAGGACCTTTCATAGTCACCGATCTTTTTGAGTATCTCACGGTAGATATCCATATCATCGGCGCACAGCCCGTCTATGACCGTCATTATATCGATATCGCTTTGCTCGGTGGCTTCGCCCCTGAGATAGCTTCCCTGCAAGCCAAGATATACCAGCCTTTCGCCAAAAGCGCTCCTGCACTCGCTTATCAGCTTTTCAAGATGATCTTCAAGTATGAACATGATATTCTCCTCTATTCATGAAATAATTGAACAGGTGAATAGTGTATCACACTTGCTTGTTTTTGTCAATAGGTTTTCGGACTTTAGATGCTCAGGGTAATTCACCCAAGTGCCACATCAAGCGCCATCATCAATGTAAATCCCAGCGAGAACATCAGCACGCCGATGTTAGAATGTTCACCCTCTGACATTTCGGGGATAAGCTCCTCCACCACCACATATATCATCGCACCCGCCGCAAAGCTCAGAAGATAGGGCATGGCGGGCAGAATAAGTCCTGCAAACAGTATGGTGAGTATTGCACCTATCGGCTCTACGGCTCCCGATAATACGCCGTCAGCAAAGGCTCTTCCCTTGCTTTTGCCCTCAGCGTGGAGGGGCATGGATATTATGGCGCCTTCGGGGAAATTCTGTATCGCAATGCCCAACGCAAGCGCGAACGCTCCGCCTGCATTTATCTCCGCCGTACCCGATAAAAGTCCCGCATACACGATGCCCACCGCCATCCCTTCGGGGATGTTGTGCAGTGTCACTGCAAGCACCATCATGGTTGTGCGGGCGAGCCTTGACGGCATACCCTCAGCTTTTTCGGCATTCATGTGAAGATGCGGTATGACCGTATCGAGAAGAAGCAGGAAAAGCACTCCGCACCAGAAACCGATAACAGCAGGCAGGAATGATAATTTTCCCATACTTTCCGACTGCTCCATCGCGGGTATTATCAAACTCCATATCGAAGCGGCGGTCATAACACCTGCTGCAAAACCCGTCAGCGCACGCTGTACCTCTTTGCCGAGTGTCTTCTTCATAAATAACACACAGCCCGATCCCAGAGCCGTTCCCGCAAAGGGCAGTGCAAGTCCGAGAAATATTTCCCTTGTCATAGCATCACTCAAACCTTCCTTATGTAAAAATCACACCTGTCAGCGCCCTTTCCGAGAGTTCCTTTTCGCTCAAAAACAAGTCCCGGCAGGCTGCCGTAAACACGCTCGTCATTGTCGCAGAATATCTTTGTGAGTTCGGAACAGCCAAGCTCCGTAAAGTATTTTTTGTAAGGACATTCGAGGATATCCATTCGGTATGCACCCTTTTCCTTTGGATAAAATCTGTTCCTGAAACCGCAGCTTGCTCCAAAGCTCTTTTTAGTGACCGGATCCCACATTTTTACGAAAAATGCAGGCATGAACGGTATCTTCATTGCTTTTTTCAGACCCTTGACTGCCTTTGCACATTCCGCAACAGCCGCATTTTCGATGACCGAATACGCCTGTTCGTCGGTCATAAATTCCTTGCAGGTGATGTACACAGCAGCGGCAGGAAATATTTTTTCGTCCGTGTGCGAATGGACACCCTTTGGCAAGTCGGCATATTTTTCAAGATATTTATTGAGCCTTGATCCCGCTCTGCGCCAGAGTTTCAGGCATTCCTCTTCGGGAAGTATCCTGTTTATCTCATGGCGCAATTCCTTTTTGGTTGACATGATCTGTACGGCAGACTTCATATTTATTCTCCTTTCGCAATACAATTAGTATTAACTAACTGCATTGTAATTATATCATAGTTTTTTCAAAATGTCAAATTTAAAAAGTATGAAAAAACACTTGACAAACGTTAGAGAACAGTGTATACTTATAACGTTGGTGTACACTGTTCATTTAATATTCAGGGAGGTGAGATCATGCCGAGAGACAAAACGCAGAGCCATGAAAGGATCATCGAGGCTGCCAAAAAGGAATTTATGGAGTACGGCTTTACCGATGCTTCCCTCCGAAGGATAGCAGCTGAGGCAGGTATACAGGTGGGCGGTCTGTATAAGCATTTCGGGAGCAAGGAGGAAATGTTCGCGTCGCTGGTGGATCCTGCGTTAGAAGGGCTTATGGCGTGCTTCCATGAGATAGAGGGCGACTATTTCGATGAGATCGGCAAAGTGGCGGCGGAATCTATATGGGAAGACAAGACTGAGACAGTCAGATTTATGGGATACATCTACGACCATTTTGACGAGTTCAAGCTGATAGTTTGCAGATCTCAGGGCACGAAATACGAAAACTTCACCCATGACATCGCAAAGCAGGAGGAAGAAGTCACTATACGTTATATGAATGCGCTGAAGAAAAGCGGCATAGCTGTCAATGAGATAGACGAAAAGGAATTTCATCTGCTGGTGACGGCGAGCGTTGAAGCGATACTTCAGGCGGTCATACATGATTTCACGAAAGATGAAGCAATGCACTACGCCCATACACTTGAAAAGTTTTATCTTCCGGCGTGGAAGGCTTTATTCGGTCTTTAACATACGAAATCAAGGGAAGCGTATCATCGGCGTTTCCCTATTATACAGTCCATAAGTTAGACTAAACTAACTATTTAAGAAAAGAGGAGGATCATAAAATGAAGAAAAAACGAAGTCTGTTATCCTGGATACTTGAATTTGCAGGAAGAAAGAAAAGCTATTTCGGCGGGAGCGTTGTGCTGGCTATTCTCGGAGTGGCGGCATCGTTTATACCCTATCTTATCATGGCAGATATCGTGGAAAAGCTGCTTTGCGGCAACAGGGAATGGGACTATTACCTGAAACAGATATTGCTGATGGGGCTATTCTGGGTGATAAGGGTCACACTGCACTCGATCTCGACTTCACTTTCTCATGTGGCAACATTTACGGTGCTTGGAACTATCAGAAAACAGCTCTGCGAAAAGCTATCAAAGATACCGCTGGGATCGGTGCTTGATGACAACAGCGGCAGCTACAAGAACATCATCGTGGACAGAGTGGACTCGATGGAAACAACGCTGGCGCATATCGTGCCTGAGTTCACGGCGAATATACTGCTGCCTGTCATCATGTTCATCTATCTGCTTACGCTTGACTGGAGGTTAGGTCTGTCTAATCTCATTGGTGCTGCCATAGGTCTTGTCTGCGCTGCGGTAATGTTTGCGAGGAGCAAGGGCGGGTTTGAATTATCCATAGCAAAGACCAAAAAGCTCAATGATACCGCTGTGGAGTACATAAACGGCATCGAGGTCATAAAAGCCTTTGGTAAAACGGGCAGTTCCTATGAGAAATTCGTGACTGCCGCAAGAGAAGGCGCAGATGTATTTATCGACTGGATGCGCAGGTGTATCTGGCCGCAGTCGGGAACGATGGCTTTTCTGCCCGCAACGTTCCTGGGGGTCCTGCCTGTCGGTCTGCTGCTGGTGAGGAACGGCTCGCTGACTGCTGTGGATTTTATCGCGGGTATCATTCTCTCGGCAGGATTGATAACGCCCCTTGTGGTAGCATTTTCCTACATGGACGATATCCTGAAAATGAAAACCATCTTCGGTGAGGTGACAGAGATCATTGAGCGCGATGATATGGTAAGACCGACAGAGCTGACAAAGAATCCTGTGGGTTCGGACATAAGGCTTTCCGACGTGAGATTTACCTACAAGGACAAGGAAGTACTGCACGGGATCAATATGGAGATAAAACAGGGCGAGATAGCTGCCATCGTCGGTCCGTCGGGTTCGGGCAAAAGCACAATCGCGAGGCTGATCGACTCCCTTTGGGATACCGATTCTGGTGATATCACATACGGCGGTGTGAACATAAGAGACTTGCCCCTTGATCATTACATGGCTCAGATATCCTATGTGGCGCAGGACAACTATCTTTTCGATATGTCAATAAAGGAAAATATCAGGCTCGGCAGAGCGGGCGCGACAGACGAGGATGTTATAAATGCGGCAAAAGCATCGGGCTGTCATGAGTTCATCATGGGGCTTGAAAACGGATATGATACGGTTGTCGGCGGTGCAGGCGGACATCTTTCGGGCGGTGAGCGGCAGAGGATATGCATTGCAAGGGCGATGCTGAAAAATGCACCTGTTGTCATACTGGATGAAGCGACAGCTTACACCGACCCCGAAAACGAAGCACTTGTTCAGGCAAGCGTTGCAAAGCTGATAAAGGGCAGAACGCTGATCGTTATCGCTCATCGCCTTTCGACCATCGTTGATGCGGATAAGATATTCGTTGTCAACAAGGGAAATATCGAGGCTTGCGGCACACAGCAGGAACTGCTTGCAAACTGTGAGCTTTACAGAAAAATGTGGGAAGCCCACAGTATGGTCAGGGATAACGACAACGGAAAGGAGAACGCTTATGCTTGAGATGATAAAGAAGTTCTTTGCGTTTTGTAATGACAGGAACAGGAGCAAATTTTATAAGGCTATCGTGCTTGGTGTCATTGAAGCAATGTTCACCGCCATGAAGATACCTGCCGCATTTATGGCGATACAGGCGGTGCTTGACGATAATATCAACACAAAGTCGATGCTGACCGTAATATGTCTGATGCTGATAAGCACGCTCGGGAAGACGGTGATAAGCCGCTTTTCCACAATGCTTCAGACAGAGGGCGGATATGATACTGCTGCGCTGAAACGTATCGAGATAGGCGAGCACCTGCGTTATCTGCCTATGGGATACTTCAATGATACAAGTCTCGGACATATCACATCGGTGGCTACAAATACTATGGAGCAGCTGAGCGACATTGCCACCCGTGCGATAATGCTGGTATTACAGGGCGGCATCACCACTGCGGTCATCGCGCTTTTCATGTTTTTGTTTGATGTTCGTATCGGTATTATCTCGCTGGCAGGCATCGGCGTTTTTATACTGGTAAATCAGTGGACGAACCGCTGTGTTGCAAGGGTCGCTGATGAAAAGATATCCGCCGACAGAGAGATGGTGGGCGTGATACTGGAATACATCCAGGGAATTTCGGAGATAAGGAATTACAACATCATCGGGCTAAATCAGTCGAAGCTCAAAAACTCCATCGAGCGCAAGAAAAACGCTGACATTTCCGCAGAACTGGCGGCGATACCTGCCGTTGGCGTTCAGAATCTTATCTGCAAGCTGATAGGCGTTGCGATTGCGGGCGCATCGGTCTATTTCTATCTTAAAGGAAGTATGGGGCTTGTATACACCATAACTATGCTGCTGTGTTCCTTCATGGTGTTTGAATCGCTGGATTCGGCAGGCATTTACACCGCTCTCCTCCGTGTTATCGGAAAAGGCGTTGATCTGGCGAACGAGATACTGGACATCGAGCAGATGGACACCGACGGAGAAGCCATCACACCGAAGAACAGGGATATCCGCCTTGAAAACGTCAGCTTTGCCTACGAGAACAGGAAGATCATTGACGATGTTTCGCTGGAGATAAAGGAAAATACCACCACCGCTATCGTGGGTCCGTCGGGCGGCGGAAAGACTACCATAACATCGCTTATCTCCCGTTTCTGGGATGTTCAGGAGGGAAAGGTCACACTCGGCGGAAGGAATGTTAAGGACTACAGCTTTGATTCGCTGATGGAGAATTTCAGCTTTGTGTTTCAGCGGGTATATCTGTTTGAGGACACCATCTCCAACAACATCCGTTTCGGCAGACCCGAAGCGTCTATGGAGGACGTTAAAGAAGCCGCAAAGAAAGCATCCTGCCATGATTTCATCATGTCACTGCCCAACGGCTATGATACCGTGATCGGTGAGGGCGGCGCGACACTTTCGGGCGGCGAAAAGCAAAGGCTTGCCATTGCCCGCGCGATAATGAAGGACGCGCCTATCATCATACTGGACGAAGCGACTGCAAATGTGGATCCCGAAAACGAAAAGGAACTCACCGAAGCCATTGAGAACCTGACAAAGCACAAGACCATCATCATGATCGCCCACAGGCTGAAAACTGTGAGAAACGCCGATCAGATCATCGTAGTGGACAAGGGGCGCATCGTGCAGAAAGGACGGCACGAAGAATTGATGGCGCAGGAGGGCATCTACAAAAACTTCATCAGCGGCAGGAAACAGGCAGTAAGCTGGAAACTGGCATAACCGGAAATTCACGATAAGGAGAGTTTAGAAATGAATGATAAGAAATTACAGGCAAAGGATTTTATCACCATAGGCATATTCACAGCGCTGTTGTTCGTTGTGGAATTTGCCTGCGGGATACTGGGATTTATCCACCCCTCATTGTGGCATCCTATGTGGTGATGATACCTATAGTCGGTTCTATCCCGATGATGCTGTTTTATACGAAGATAGAGAAATTCGGTATGGCACTTTCAGGCGGACAGAAACAGCGTGTCGCGATAGCTTCCGCAATTGCGGCAGGTGCAGAACTTTTGCTGTTTGACGAGCCGACTTCGGGACTTGACTACGCCCACATGGAAAAAGTCGGAAAGCTTCTGCGGCAGCTTGCGGATTCGGGCAGTACGGTGCTTGTTTCGACCCATGACCCCGAATTTATTGAGCAGTGCTGCGATCACACACTTAGGATAAAAAACGGCAGAGTGGTGTGACCTGCCGAAAAAGAGTCTTCCCGCAGTACTCGGGATAAAAGAACTATATGGCGAACAAAAAGCCCGAAGGCAGCTGTCTTCGGGCTTTGGTGTTTATTTGGGACCGTTTGTGCCGATCTCCGAATCGATGCGGAGCAGCAGTTCGGCGGCAAGGGTCTTCATTTCAAGGGCGGCGTTATCGTCACCCGATGCTGCCTTTCCCTTTGCGGCGGCTTCAAGGCGCTTCGACTGCCTTAGCAGATACTCGCGTCCGTCCTGAGTTTCGGGAGTTACCAGACCGCAGTAGAGATATCTGAGATCGCAGGGATACGGCGGCTTTTCACCCGCGTAATGCGCCTGCATCACCGAATACACGAAACGTCCGCTTATACAGGGCTTTTCGGCAGTTACGATAAAGTTATTGTCATACAGCCATTTTCTCAGGTGATCCCATTTTGTCATGGGCTGGAGCACGAGATTTACAGGCGGCTGCGCGGAAGTCAGCCAGCTGCACTTTTGAAGTATAGCCGCGATAAGCTCACCGCCCATGCCTGCTATGACTATATCCGTAAGACCCTCGGGAGGGACTTTTTCAAGGCCGTCGGAAAGTATCGCCGTGACCTTGTCCTCCAGACCGTTCTCCCTTATATTGGCCTTTGCGCTTTCAAGGGGGAGCGGTGCGGTATCACAGGCAAGTGCGCTGTCACACAGCCCCTCCGCCGCCATATAACAGGGCAGATAGCCGTGATCTGTGCCTATATCCGCGATACGTCTGCCCCTGCACAGCGAAACGCAGGTCAGAAGTCTTTTGTCCATTAGCTGACCTCCCTGTCACTGCTGACCGAAACCATTGTTTGCGGGAGGCTGGTCGTCGTAATGTATCGACTCGCCCGTTTCGGGGTCAAATCTGGGGCGTTCATCCTCTGCACTTGTGAGTGTGTCTGCGTGCTTAACGGGATCGTTGTTATAGCCGTATCCCGTCTGTGCGGGTGCAGGGTTCTGATAGTTGGGCTGCATATTCTGGGGGTAGCCGTAGTTCGGCTGATTGTAACCCATCTGCGGCTGTCCGCCGTAGGGGGGCATATTGGGCTGACCATAGCCCATATTCGGCTGACCGTAGGGCGGCATATTGGGCTGTCCGTATCCGCGCTGCATCGGCTGAGCGTAGGGCGGCTGTCCGTAATTATTCTGCATTGGGGCGTACATGGGCTGATAGTAGGGCTGTGCGCCGAAGGGCTGACCGTAGTTCGGCAGCATGGGGATATAACCCATAGGCGGCATGGGACCCTTTATCTCCTCCACCTTGTTCTTTATCGCCATAACGATCTGCGGCGCATTTGTCACATTGTGGAAGGATATAACACTGTTGGGCAGATAGAGTATGACCGTATCGCCGTTCATCCTGCTGAGTCCTTCGGGGGTCACTTTGATATTCACAATAGAATCATAAGGTACCTCCATCAGGTCGGGCGCATAGCTGAACTGTTTGGTAGAAGGGCTTTTGCAGTATATGCATCTCTCGGTCGCCACCAGCACGTTCTTCTTGGCATTTCCCACCAGCAAAAGCTGAGGGATCGCACCTATGGCACCGATGAATCCCGCAAATATGCCAAAGCCTATCAGCGCTTCTGTCTCGTATGCCTCTATCGATATCCATATCCCCATGAACAGGAACATTGCAGCGATTATCCATGCGACCAGCGCACCGCCCGAGAGTTTCGGCTTGAATTCTCCCTGTGCCTGTATATTTTCATTATTGAACACTTCTAACTCTCCACCTCTCTGACAAACTTTTTATAGAGCCGCTCGATCTTGACTGCGATAACTATCGGCGGATAGCCGCCCGCAATGGCGTAATGCGAATGTGCCATATACTTTGGTCTGCGGTCATCGAACCTTTCTTTCAGCTGCTCACGGGTCGAGCTTGCAGCTATGGGACGGTGAGGATCGTCCTTTATCCTTGAATAGCATACATTGAAATCGGTATCTATGAATACTACCATACCCGCATTTTTCGCGGTCTCGCCGTTCTTCTCCGAAAGCAGCGCACCGCCGCCCGTAGCGACTACGCCGCCCGTTTCTCTGAAAGCAGCCAGCGCCTCCGTTTCCTTTTCACGGAAATAGGGCTCCCCTTTCTGCTCGAATATCTCGGGTATCGACATACCCTCCTGCTTCTCGATATAGTCATCCAGATCCGTACATTTGCATTTCAGTCTTCTTGCCAGTATCCTGCCGACGGTGCTTTTGCCGCAGCCCATAAATCCGCATAAAAATACAGGTACCATTATCCTGCCTCCTTGTTTGTATATCATATATCTCTCTTTGATCTTACCGTGATCCTTTCCCCGCTTTCGGGGGAGATAAAGCTTATCTCTCTGCATATCAGCGCCTGCCCCGTTCGTGAGGAACAGTCGCCGCCGTACATATCATCACCTATCAGAGGAAGTCCGATATGCGCCATGTGTACCCTTATCTGATGTGTGCGTCCCGTTTCCAGATAAAACCTGCAAAGGCAGGAATCTGAGCGTCTTTCCGTCACCTGCCAGCAGGTGGCTGAATACTTCCCGTCCTTACGGACACAGCGGAGTATCACCGACTCCCGTTCTCTTGCGATAGGTGCGCACACCCGTCCGCCGCTCAGCTTTGTCGGAGGTATCAGCCCCTCATACACCTTGCTGATGCTCCCGCCGAGTATATTAGCCGCATACCTCGTCTTAGCCACACAGACACAGCCCGCCGTACCTCTGTCCAGCCTGTTCACTGCGCGGAAGGTAAGTCCGCGGCAGATATGGGCATAGTAATTCGCCAGCGTATCCCCGCGGTGGTTTATCGACTCATGCACAGGCATATCATCGGGCTTGTCAAATACTATAACGTCCCCGTCCTCATAAAGCACCGGGACATCCAACTCGGGGTTCGGTTCGGGGCAGGCATCGGAAGTCTCCTCCACGCCTATACGCTGCCCGCAGTATGCACGGACAGTGACCTTTACGGTCTCGCCCTCCAGTGTGATCCCGCCCGAGTTTTTCAGCCTTGTCAGCAGTCTTCGCGAAAATCCTCTGCCACGCAGTATATCCCTTACTGACGCGCCGTCCTCATCCTGAGTGACGGTGAGCATCCTCACAGATACTTCTTCCATCTCTTTATCATACCGGGAAGCTTATCGTGGTTGCGCTCTCCCAGCATCTCATACATGAACAGCGCATAGCACACCTTGAAATAAGGGTATATTGCAAAGAAGGGGTATACCAGCACCATTGCGGGCAGGAACTTCAGAAAATGAAGCAAGAAGGACAGATACCTGCCGTGTTTGCCCTCCATCACCTTTATCGAAAGGTCGCAGGCATCGAACACGCTTGAACGGGGGTTTAGCGCCATGATGTAAGGTGTCAGTGCGAGTGACACACAGTACCTGAGTGACAGGAACGCCCACACCGCCGTAAAGCTGAGACTTCCCGTCAGCGCCAGCAGCGCAAATGAAGTCAGATGGTTGAGCGTTATCTCACGCGCCCAGTGATAGACCCCGTACATAGATATCAGTCCCGGAGTCATAACTGTAAGCTTTACAAAAAACTGCACCAGCGACGAATAGAACAGGTTGGTATAGTACTTCACCGAATGGGCGGTGATATACTGCCTTGTTTCGATAAGGTCGCCGTTTATGGCTATATCCAGGAAAAGCCTCCGCGCCAGCCCGAAACTGGGGGCACAGACCGCAAATTCAATAACGGTCTTACTCAGCCAGAACAGTATGGTCGAATGTCTGCCTGTAAAAAAGTCCCTGACGCTGTACAGCCAGTTATACCCCACGCTTTTCAGCGAGAGGTACAGTGTGGATTCACACAGCACCAGCAGTGCCACCACAGAAAACTGGAACACCACCAGTGACACACACTCACCGCTGTTGCGGGTAAGCCTGCGTATGGCTTTTTGTCTTATCTCATGATCAGACACAGGGCTTTCCTCCTTTATTACTTCCGGATGAGCGGTATTATCACTCGGTATCATCTTCCGCTTCTTCCTCATCGAAAAAGTCGGTGCGGTCACCGAGATCGTCACGGTCGGGATATCTTCCCAGGATCTCGAATGCTTCCGACCTTTGCCACATGGACGCTGTCACCATGACCTCAAAGCCCTCACCGAAATCACAGGCGTACTCCATAGGTCTGCGCTTGGGCACCCCGAAGCAGCTGAGCATATTCATTATGATGCCACCGTGAGTTACCACCGCCGCAGAGGTAAGACCCTCATACATCATATCGGATATTATTATCTTTATCGCTTCATAGCAGCGGTTGACCATATCTCTTGCGGATTCGCCGCCCGGAGGGGGATTGTCAAGCCCGCCCTTTATGTACTGCTTATATTCGGGAGTATCCATGAGATCTTCGGCTTTCTTGTTCTCGAAAGAGCCAAAATCCATCTCTCTCAGTTCATCCAGCTCAACGGTATAGCAGTTGGGGTATATTATCCCCGCTGTCTGCTTGCAGCGTTTAAGCGGTGATATGTACACCTTCTGCGGGTTGGGATAATCAAGCCTTTCCAGCTTGTCAAAAAGCTCCTGCGCACCCGTACTGCTGAGCGGGAGATCGGTGGTGCCTATATATCGTCCGTCCTCGTTGGCTTCGGTCATACCGTGTCGGATAAACGCGATCCTGTATCCTTTCATTGGGTCTTCTCCTTTAAAAATATATATTTTCCCTTTACAAAACAGGAAAACTGTTGTATAATAAAAAGCAGTGTACTGTTCTGCTGTGTTCCGTACCCTTGTGATCAATAACTGTTCGGGGAGATGATTTCAGAATGAACGACGAAAACAACCGACAATATCTCATAGAAGTCGGTGAACGTCTGCGCAGCGTGAGACTGCTGATGGGCATAACCCAGAAGCAGGCAGCAGAAGCTACGGGGATCTCGCAGTCCTTCCTTTCATCGCTGGAACGCGGGCAGAAAAGTGCCTGCACAGCGCAGATAATCTCACTGATACGTTACTACAAGGTACCCTACGGGATGATATTCGGCAGTGAAAAACAGGATTTCCACCTGAGCGAATTCCCGTCACCCACCAAGTCGGATATCAGCCTTGATCTGCTGTATTCGCTGGTGGACAAAAGCCGTTCGGATGCACTGCTGGCAGGCACCAACAACTGCCTGAAGCTGATGGTATATGTGATATTCCGCACTTTATACCGTGAAAATCCGAAAAACAGCGAAAAGCTGTTCAAGCTGGGATACGACGAGGCTGTAGAAGCCGTAATGAATATAATCACCGCAGCACCCGAGAATATGGGTAAATTCATACGCGAATGCCGCAGCATAAACGCGAGCCGCTTTGAACTTACGCCCGAAAGGAACGCGGAGCTCCGTGCATTTATCGCAGAATGTGAGTTCATGCTGAGCTCTACGAACAAGACCTACCGCGAGCCGGGCACCTTTTAATTATTATAACACATTAATACAGATATTTCAAGCATCTTTGCGAAATATCCTGCGGGACGGGCGGTATCCCGCATCAGTAAACAGGAGTTGATATTTTGAAGATATGGGGTATATTCCTCGACAGGGATAAAAATACCGAAAAGAGCATTACGATAGCTCTGCCGACACCCGAAAGAGTATACGTTCCCGTGCCGCACGACGGTGAAGCGGAAGTAAAAGCGGGACAGTGGGTGCTGGCAGGCAGCAGGATAAGCAGCGGCATGGTACCCTCACACGCTTCCGTATCGGGCAAGGTGGAGGAGATAAAGAGGATAGACGATCCTGCGGGCAGCTACGATGCGGTAGTCATCAAAGCCGATGCAGAGCAGAAGCAAGCCGCTGTGAAGATGCCGAGAGCCGATGACCGCGACAGCTTTATATCTGCGGTGTGCGCATCGGGATGTACGGCAGGCTTCAAGCTGGCAGCCGCACGCGATGCGGATATACTTATCATCAACGGCACCGAGAGCGAGCAGTATGTGACCTCTGAATACAGGTGTATTCTGGATGACAGTCAGCTGATCACTGCGGGCATCGCACTGACGAGCAGACTTATGGGCATAGAGAATATCATAGTAGCTGTGCCGAACGATCTTCCCGAAGCGATAAGCGCTATGGAGAAGGCAGCGGGCGAGGTCAAGGGCTGTACGGTGAGCAAAGTAAGACCCGACTATCCCGGCGGCTCTGATCTGGTGCTGGTGAACAATCTCGCGGAACGAAAACTGAGAGCGGGCGAGACTGCCGCAGATCAGAAGGTGCTGATACTTATGCCCTCCGAAGCGGCTTTCATAGCAAGCTATTTTGAAACAGGTGTACCGTTCATCAAGCGCAGAGTGACTGTTGACGGCGACCTGGTAAAAACTCCCTGTGTTGTCGAAGCCCCTGTTGGTACTCCGCTTTCGGAGCTGCTGGCTTTTGCGGACGCAAACGTCGATCCTGCGGAAAAGCTGGTAGTCGGCGGCATGATGACGGGAAGATCGGTGACGGATACAGAGCTGCCTCTCGGAAAGAACGATGATGCGGTGCTTATCTTCATGAAGCCGATAGATCCCGGCAAGGGAAGCCTTAAAATAAGCGATGCAAAGACCAACTGTATAAAATGCGGCAGATGCATGAGAGCCTGTCCCATATCGCTGATGCCCATGCGCATAGAAAAGGCACTTCACAAAAAGAAGAACAGGAAGGCAGAGCTTGCGAGACTGCGTCCCGAGCTGTGTATAAGATGCGGTGCCTGCACCTATGTATGTCCCGCAAAGCGCGACCTGAACAGGGTCATCGAGAGAGCGAACGAACTGCTTGACAGAAAGGAGAGTGAGGAAGAATGACAGATTTCAGACCTGAGGTGGCTGAACTGAAAAGCTTCGCCGCACCCTTCGTCAAGGAGGATCAATCCACCTCGAAGATAATGACCCACGTCATGATAGGGCTGCTGCCCTCACTGCTGCTTTCGGGGATAATCTTCGGCGGCAGTGCGCTGCTGCTGACAGGCTTCTGCATACTGACCGCGATGATATGGGAAAAGCTGTGCTGTCTGGTGATGAAGCGGAAAAATACATCGGACGATCTTTCATCGGCGGTAACGGGGGCGCTGTTCGCATTTATGCTGCCCGCGAATTTCCCCTTCTGGAAAGCGGGTATAGGCACGCTGATAGCGATAGTCGTATTCAAGCAGCTGTTCGGGGGAACGGGCAGGAACATACTCAACCCCGCAGCGGCAAGCAGACTGGTATGCTGGTTCTTATTCCGTTCCAGCTTCATATACCCCGAGCCTGTGCTGAATACGGACGTGGAAAGTATAGGCGAGACCTCGCTTCAGTCGGGCACGGATGTATACGCGGATATGTTTCTCGGACGCGTGTGCGGCGGACTCGGAGAGGTATCGGTGATAGCACTGCTGACAGGTGCGTTCTACCTCATCATGATGAGGGTCATCTCACTGCATGAGCCGCTGGCTTTCCTTGGTACGCTGCTCGTGTTCTCCTACATCGCAGGCAGGGACGGTATATACCAGGTCCTGGCAGGCGGCGCTGTACTGGCGGCGTTCTTCCTGGGCAGCGACTACGTCACCACCCCCACCACAGGGCTCGGAAAGATAATATTCGGTGTGCTGGCGGCAAGCATACTGTGTACCCTGCGGTTCTTCGTACACGTCCCGCAGAATATGCTGATAGCGATACTGGTATGCAATCTGCTGACACCTGTGATAGACAGGTTCACCGAAACAAAGCCGAGAGAATAGGATAATATCCAAGACGGGTACTCATATAGAAGTTTTGCCCCTGAGCCTTTCAAAGTGCTCAGGGGCATTGTACTTATTGTTACTAAGCTAAATCAGAATTTACAACCATTGTATAAAAGCGGTTTTATCATTCCGGTTATAGCCTGCTTGTTCATAAAAATCGAGAGTAGATTTTTCTTTTGAACCGGTCAATAGCATCATTTTATAGCAATTCTCTCGCAGGGCTATTTCTCTTGCATAATTCAGGCAAGCTGTTGCGTATCCCT
>NZ_CAMHRZ010000020.1 GCF_946187255.1 uncultured Ruminococcus sp. | reverse complement strand
GAAAGTCCTTTTTCTTCGTGAACGGTGAGCTGGTAGTCAACGAGCGCACCGTTTTGTATGCAAGACTGATGGCTTCAATAGGTATAAACGCCGTAGCCATAAATAACGTCAACGTTCGCGGCAGGCTCAAGCTGCTGCTTTCGGACGAGTTTTCCGACAGGCTGGAGGAACTGGGCGGGCTGTTTGAAAGGTACGGCATAAAGCTGTTCATATCCCCCGATTTTGCAGCCCCGAGAAATGTGGGCAGTCTTGATACTGCCGACCCCCTTGATGAGAATGTAATTGAATGGTGGAACTCCACCTGTGCCTTGTTGTTTGAGAGGATAAGGGGCTTCGGCGGATTTCTGGTCAAGGCGGATTCAGAGGGTCAGCCGGGACCTTACGCCTACGGCAGAACACAGGCGGACGGCGCAAATATGCTGGCAAGGGCGGTAAAGCCCTACGGCGGTATAGTTATATGGAGATGCTTCGTATACAACTGCACTCAGGACTGGCGTGACAAGACCACCGACAGGGCAGCCGCAAGCTATGCGAATTTTATAGGGCTGGACGGAAAGTTCGATGACAATGTGATATTGCAGGTCAAGAACGGTCCTGTGGATTTCCAGCCGCGTGAACCCGTACACCCGCTGTTCGGTGCGATGAAGGATACCAATCTCATGATCGAGTTCCAGATGGCGCAGGAGTATACGGGTCAGCAGAAACACGTCTGCTGGCTGGTGCCCATGTTCAGGGAGACACTTGAACATCACACCCGCCACGAGCTGCCCGATGACCGCGTGAGCAGGATAGTATGCGGAGTTACTGCCGTTGCGAATACAGGCAATGACTATTGCTGGACAGGCAGTGAACTGGCTGCGGCTAACCTTTACGGCTACGGCAGGCTGCTTTTTGACGAGGAGCTTTCCGATGAGGATATACTTGACGAGTGGTGCAGGATGACATTCGGTGAGGATAAGGATGTTAATGCCGCCGTAAAGGAGATACTTCTCGGCTCTCACAGGGCTTATGAGAACTACACCGCACCGCTGGGAATAGGCTGGATGTGCCGTCCCGAAAACCATTACGGTCCCGATCCCTGGGGCTATGAGTTTGACAGATGGGGCACCTACAATCGCGCCGACAGGGATGCTGTGGGCGTTGACAGGAGCAAGGCGGGCACAGGGTTCAGCGAACAGTACGCACCCGCTTGGGCGGAGATATACGGCGATAAGGACAAATGCCCCGATGAACTGCTGCTGTTCTTCCACCGTGTACCCTATACCCACAGGCTGCACAGCGGTAAGACGGTGATACAGCATATATATGATTCCCATTTCGAGGGCTATGAGGCGGCGGAGCATTTTGCACAGCTGTGGAAGTCCCTTGAAGGCAAGATAGATGAACGTGCTTACAGGAACGGCTGTGAGCGTTTTGATGAACAGCTCAGATGCGCACGGGAATGGCGAGATATAATAAACTGCTTTTTCCATCGGCTTTCGGGCATAGAGGACGAAAAAGGACGAGAGATTTTCTAGGAGTAACGATATGAGTATTTTTAAGGCGGACGATATTTTTTCGGATGGCATGATACTTCAGAGAGATGCCGAGAATTTCATAACCGGTGACGGTGAGGGCGAGATAACCCTTACTCTTGAACGCGAAGACAGGATATGCGGGCGTTCGCGCATCGCGGCGGACGGCAGATGGCGTATCGCAGTGCCTGCGGGCAATGCGGACTGCATACCCTATACGATAAAGATAAGATGCGGCGCTGTGATGATAGTGATAAGCGATGTGCTTTTCGGTGATGTTTTCCACATCACGGGTCAGTCAAATATGGAACTGCCCCTCAGCCGCACCTACGACCCCTTCAAGGGCGCAGTGCCGCAGCCCGAAGAGGAGCTGATACGCGAATACCGCGTGCCGATAGAGCTTTGTTTCGAGGCGGGCAAGGAATCCCGCAAATTCGAGGGCGGCAGCTGGGTGCGTGCCTGCGATGACAAGGCACAGAACATAAGCGCGGCGGGCTATTATTTTGCCAAAAAGCTGTTTGCGGAGATAGGTGTGCCCATAGGGCTCGTGAACACCTCTGCGGGCGGTTCTGCCATAGAGGGGCGTATCCCTGCGGAGGTATGCCGCGAATTCCGCGAGCTTGACCCTGTGACGGATATGGTCACAGCTGAGGGCTATGCTGAGCGCACTCTTGCGGAGGGCGCAAAGAACGAGCGCGAGTGGAGAGAGTTCGTTGAAAAGCATGACAGCATCGGCGCTGATGTGATAACAGGCAGTATCACCGACGGCGAAAAATGCACAGTACCCTTCTGGGTGGACGAACTTGCGGGTATGGAGGGTTTCTGCGGCAGGATATGGCTGTGGAGGACTTTTGATATCCCCGAAGGGACCGACCTTTCGGATGCGATGCTGATACTGGGCACCCTGGTGGATGCGGATGTCTCCTATATCAACGGTGTAAAGGTGGGCGAAACAGGCTACCTCTATCCCCCGAGATACTATCCTGTTCCCGACGGACTGCTGAAGATAGGTGAGAACCGACTGGCAGTGCGGCTGGATGTTATGGGCGGCGAAAGGGGCGGCTTCACGGCAGGAAAGCGCTTCTGTGTAAAGCTGGGAGACACCGTTATCGACCTGACGGGCGAATGGTCCTACAAGACGGCGGTAAAGGCTGAAAAACGCGGTCCCGTTGAGTTCCTGCCCTCAAAGGAACTGGCAGTGTATGCCCACATGACAGCGCCCGCCTACAGGTTCACATTCAAGGGCGTGCTGATATATCAGGGCGAGACCAACTGCTGGCAGGCGGGTATATACGACAGGCTGTACAAGCGCTTTGTGGAATATTACAGACTCCGCTGCGGCAGTGAGATACCTGTTATCTCGGTGCAGCTGCCCAACTGGACACCCGGCGGTGAGGGCTGGGTGATGGTGCGCCAGAAACAGCTGGAATGCTGTGATATACCCAACACATCGATGGCGGTAACACTGGGCATGGGTGAGAACAACGATCTTCATCCGAAGGACAAGATAAGCGTCGGCAATGCCCTCTGTGACTGTGCGCTGCGCCTTATCTACGGCAAGGGCGACCCCCGTCCTGTCAGCCCCACATCGGTAAAGAGGACGGATGACAGCATACAGCTCAGCTTTGGCGAAGAGGTACACCTCACCGACCCTGCCACCGATTATTTTGAGATACACACAGCTGAGGGCTGGGAAAAGACCTCTGCCGAAGAAAAGGACGGAGGCATAGTGCTGAAATGCACCAGCAAGGCGGATAAGGTGCGCTATGCTTGGCTGCCCGATGCCGACAGACCCTCCGCACTTGGCGTGAGCGGCAGACTGGTGCCCACCTTTGAAATGAGCGTGTGAGAACTTACATATCAATAATAATGGCGGGATACACCGTTTGGTGTGTCCCGCCTTGCTGTTTGGGTATATTTCTTTAAGCGTCTTTTTTCAGCCTGCTTCTTATGATCACCGTGATGACTCCGCCTATCAGCAGTACGCCCACGATGCCAAGAGTTATGAACAGTCTTATAGCTTCATCGGTATAATGCTCTTCACCGGGTACAGTTACTATATAGCTGTATTCGCCCTTTCGCAGTTCTTTATCTACTGCCTCAGCGATTATCTTGTGTCCGTCGGCGTTGGGGTGGATGTCGTAGTGGGCTATGTTGGTCAGCTGTGAGTTCCTGCCCTCAAACTGGTTGCCCACATCGATGACGGTATAATGATGAACACCGTCCGCATCCGCACCGTCCTTTACTATCTCGTTGAAACGGTCGATCTTGCCGTCGGCGTACTCTGTCAGCATCTTCCAGTCCTTGAAGTACTCTACGGGATTGTACAGCGTCTGTACATATATCTCGCCGTCGGTGCGTTCATGCAGTTCGTCGCATATCTTTGCAAGATTTACCTCATAGCCGTCCAGCGCCTTGTCTATCTGGTCGCTCATGGAAGTCAGCTTGGATATGGCTTCCTTGATCTTTACTCTGCCGAAGTCGAAATCCTGTGTATCCTCGCTCCAGCCTAAGGATTCCGCCGCTGAGAAGATTATGTTCAGCACATCGTTGCCGCCTATGGATACTACCACAGCGTCACTGCCTTTTAGATCTTCATCGATCGCACCGCTGTCCAGCAGATCGAGAAGATCCTGTGAGGTGTCTCCCGATACCGAATCGTTTATCATCGTGTGACCGCATTCATCAGCCAGCAGTTCGGTATAATCCTTGCCGAGTATATTAGCGTAGGACTCACACTGATAGAGATCATCCTTGTCGTACCCGTCAAGACCGTAGCCTGCGGCTATGGAGTCCCCGAGAAATACCATTTTTGGCGGAACGGGAACGCTTCGCTTTTCTTCGATCATATCCTGTGTTTTAAGGCTGCACGAGCAAAGACTCAGAGCGACTGCGCCCGCTGAAAGTACAGCAGCCAGTCGTTTTTTCCACATAGAAAGCACCTCCGTCCTTATTTTCCTTTGGTTATGGCTGTTCTGATGGCACGCAGTTCGTCGGGCTTCAGCTCGCGGTATTCACCGGGCTTCAGCATACCCAGTCTCAGCGGACCGATGGAGGTCCTTTTCAGTCTCGCCACTTCAAGACCTACTGCTTCGCACATCTTTCTTATCTGTCTGTTCCTGCCCTCGTGGATAGTCATCTGAAGTACCACACGTCCCGGCTGCTTATCCAGTACCACCACCGAACATTCCTGTGTCATCTTGCCGTCTATCTCCACGCCCGAAGCCAGTTTAACCAGCTGTTCGTCGCTTATATCGGGGCGAACGGTGACGCGGTAGGTCTTGGAAACGTGCTTTGAGGGGTGCATGATATCATTGGCAAAAGCGCCGTCATTGGTCAGCAGCAGCAGCCCCTCGGAATTTTTATCAAGCCTGCCTACGGGGTATACTCTTTCGGGGATACCTTCAAGCAGGTCGGTGACGCACTTGCGGTCAAGTTCGTCGTTCATGGTGGTCACATAGCCGCGTGGCTTGTGCAGCATTATGTAATAGAGATTGCGTTTTCTCGGCTGATCCAGCTTTATGCCGTCCACCGTGATGAGATCCTTTCCGGGCAGTGCCTTGTCGCCCAGAGTACAGGGTCTTCCGTTTACCGTGACTTTTCCTGCCGCGATATATTCCTCAGCCTTTCTGCGTGAGCAGAAGCCGCTTTCTGCGATTATTTTCTGTATCCTTACCTTCTCCATATATACTCCTTATAACATTATTTTATCACTGTGGATCACTGCTGAATTTCTGTCCTGTGTCCACAAGACAGAAAAGAGCGTCAGTCTTTGTCTCAAATACTATGTAACCGCCTCTGTTGTAGCTCAAAGGCATATTACAATCACCCGTACTGCGGTCATATACCGCGCAGTGAATGATCTCATTTTCGGGCACTTCCAGCTTATCGGCAGGGTAGAACACATATATCCTGCCAACGTTTTTATCACCTGCGGAGATACGGTATCCCGCAGTCACCGCTTTGCAGCAGTCACCCAATATGCTGCCCGTTTCCTTTTTGTTGACGGCATTGACTATCGGCTTTGGGTAGATATCTGTGACGGTGAACTCCGTGACCTCATCCGCATAGGGACTGTAATAAAGAAGATCCCCGCCGTCCCGCAGATCGTATTGTTCAAGAGGACCGTCATGGAAACGGCTCGTTTCCCACCTGTCTGTTATATTCGGCGCATATAACAGATAATCACGGTCATCGTAATAATATCCCGATCTTATGCACGCCTCTGTGATCTCCTCACTGTCGAAAGATACCAGCTGCAGCGAATTATCGGTGCGCTTGATATCTCTGAAAAGCTCGCAGTCATGGAACTCGGTATCCGTATAGTACATTATCAGGGAAACGCTTGAGTTTTCCAGTACGCCTGTAAGGTCATTCCCGTCGAAATAAGCCTCTTTCGGTACCATGCCGTTGTCTTTCTTGTCGTCCGTGAATATGCGGCTGCTCGAGTATCCGTGACCGAAGTGATCAAAACGTACAAGCTTCCCATCGGGCATCTCGCTGTTTATCTTGTCCTCGAAAGCCTTTGCGATCTCATCTGCCTGATAGTTGTCAAAGCCCTTGTCGGTCTTGATATCTATCTCCGTATAGAACTCTCTGCCGTCATGCTCCATCGTGACAAGCGCCGTATCAAGGGTGCCGCCGCGCGTATCCATGCTTGCATCTATCACTTCGGCATCGAAGCCGTATTTGTCCTTTATGTATTGTACTGCTTTGGTTTTTGCGGTGCTTACATTTGAGGTCGGAGCCTGCATACATCCCGAAGCGGCAGCCGAAAATACTATCGCTGTCATTACCGCAAACACAGCCCGCAGTCCTTTACGGATCATATAAAGCCATCTCCTTTGGCTGTGTCAGTCGGCTTTGCTGAATACTTCCAGCACCCGCGCCGCATCACAGTCGGGCACAGCTGAGATGATCTCCTCCGCCGTCGGTGTACCGCCCGCGAAAAGTGTCTTCGCAAGGCTTATCGGGAATTCGTCTTCGTAATAGTTCTTTGCCCACTCACACAGTTCTTCGGGGCTGTTAAAAAGGTATCCCATGAGCCATGTCTTGCCGCTGTCATCATCGGCTTTTTGCGGGTGTTCCGTCCAGCTTTGTCCGCCGTCCGTCGTCCACAGGCAGAAGGTGGTCTCGTCCCGCTCTTCCTCAGTAAAAAGCGAGTAAAGCTCTTCGGGCATACCCTCAAACACGCGGAAGAAAAATTCGCTGTCCCATTCATCCGCCGAGAACTGGTTAAGCTCGCTTTCATGGTCAAAGCCCTTTATAACGGCACTTTCGCCCTTGATATACACCCACATACGCTCGCCGCCGCCGTTGTCGAGTATCGCCCATTTCAGGTCGTCCTCACTGCCTGCATTCAATACACGCAGGTAGTCCTTTTCGGCGGGAGTTAGCACGATATCCGCAAACAGCAGCGCCCGCAGCTTTGTTTTTATCTCATTGATCGTCATACAAAACCTCATATCCTGATCGCCCGCCGCATGAACATCAGCAGTCTGTGCGCGGGACCTGTTTTTGTCTTCGGTGCGGTGATATCCTCCGATACTGTTATGTCCCGCCTGCCCAGTTCTTTTCCGTCAAGGAAGTATACCACTTCTCCCGCCTTGTCGCCCCTGTTTACGGGTGCGTATACGAACTGCGGCAGATAAACTCTACTGTCCGCCCTCGCAGCCCCATCGTCAGTCAGCGAAGCGATAATATCGGGTACATCGCACTTTATTCGCCTGCCGTCGGCAGCGGCGATATAAGCGCAGCCCTTCCCGCAGGTCAGCCGTGTCTGTTTTATCAGCGGGAAACACCTGTCGAATAATACCTCGTGATCCCGCCAGTCGTCGGGGTCATTCAGCGTCACGCAGATGAGTTCACTGCCGTCACGCATACACGATGATACCAGACATCTTCTCGCCTTGTCGGTGAAGCCCGTTTTTATCCCCGTATATCCATGCTTTTTCAGCAGCTTGTTAGTATTTACCAGCCAGCGGTCGTAGGGCGGGTCACCAAAGTTCAGCTTCACCCTTTGCAGTCCGCATATCTCGCGGAAGCTGTCGTTTTTCATAGCCTCTGCCGCCAGCACAGCCATGTCCCGCGCAGTGGAATAATGCTCATCGGTGTAGTCGTCAAGTCCCGACGGCGTGACAAAATGGGTGTTTTCAAGCCCCATCAGCGCCGCACGTTCATTCATCAGCCCGACAAAATCCTCCACACTTCCCGCGACCCTTACCGCAGCCGCATTAGCCGCATCGTTGCCGCTGGGCAGCAGCATACCGCAGGCAAGATCGCGCAGCGATACCTTATCCCCGACCTGCAAGCCCATAGAGCTGCCTTCGGTCATAACTGCATCGCTGTCTGCCGTGAATACTTCATCAAGCCCATCCTGCTCCAGCACTATCAGCGCTGACATTATCTTGGTCGTGCTTGCCATCGGCAGACGTTCGTCCGCATTCTTTTCGTACAGCACTTCACCTGTGCTGCCGTTATACACTATCGCAGCCTTTGCGGAGATATCCTCCGCACCTTCGGCTTTTGCCCTCACTCTGCTCAATGTAAATATCATCAGCAGAGCCAGCACAGCCGCACCTGCGCAAAATCTCAGTTTATCCTGCCGCATGAATATCACTCCCCATGATCATCTTCGGGAGTATTTTGTCCGCCGCAGGCTGAATTATCATTGGTAATATCTGTTATTTATAAACGTCAGTCCTCAAGGTCGGCGTAGTCGTCTATATCGTCCTCATTCTTCTTGCCCTTTTTGCTGTCGATAAACGAGGTTATCTTGTCGATGACAGTGGGCACCATATCAACGATGGCATTGCCCTGAGGTGCATTTGAAGTTATCTGCAGCAGCTTGACCTCGCCCTGATATATAGCGATGAAAGCCATAGGAGTTATGGTAACTCCGCCGCCCGAACCGCCGCCGAAGGTATCCTTTGTGCTCTTTGTGGGCAGGTCGGAACCGCCCGATGCAAAGCCTATACTTACTTTGGATACGGGGATTATCGTGGTGCCGTCAGCGGTAACTATCGGCTTGCCGACGATAGCTTCGCCGTCTGCCAGCTCCTTAACCTTTGACATAGCAGTATTTACCAGTGCTTCGATCTTTGTGCTTTCGTTCATTTTCAACAACCTTTCTCTATGCAGTCTGCCCCGCAGCAGATGTCTCTGCGGCAGACTTCTTCTTTGCTTCCTTTTCTGCCTTTTTGCGTTCCCTGCGCTTTTTCAGCTTATAGGGTATGAATATCTTTCCGCAGCACCACAGCAGGCAGAAGGCTATGGCTATCACAGTGCTTGGTCTTACGCGGATGTTTGCTTCACCCGCCGCGTCAAGGCGCTTTTCGTTGAACAGGCAGCGGACATTGGCTTCCTTCACCCTCAGTGTGAATATCATAGCCAGCAGGTTCAGAGTATTGAATAATGCTCCATGCAGTTTTCCGTAGAATGTGGCGCTTTCCGCCGCATCCTCCTTGCCTGTCTCGATATTTATCTTAACGTCCTCTATGCGTATGGCTTTGAGCAGCTTTTTGGAGTATTTCCACGCAGGCGGGATATACGGTTTTATGAATTCCCATTTGCGTTTCAGTCCGTCCAGCTTGCCTTCGCCCTTTTCTTCGGAGGGTTCGTCTTTTTCTTCCTTTTTCTTTTTGCGTTTTTTACGCTTGCGGGGCTTTTTGCCGTCCTCGCTGTCGGTATCCGTGTCGGGAACATCCTCAGTGACTTCCTCAGCGGTATCTTCCTCACTGCCGTTGTCATCATCCTCATCGGGAAGTGTGACTTCGTCAACAGGTGTTTCCGCTGTGGTATCGGGCTTTTCCTCGCTTACGGCATATACCTCGTCCTCATCATCGTAAATATCATCAAGCGCTTCATCGATATCATCTATATCATCGGTTTCTGCGATATCTTCGTCTTTGTCCTTCTTTTTGCGGCGCTTTTTCTTCTTTTCCTTTTTCTTGCGGGGGTACAGCGTTATACCGAGATATTTCGCCCGTATGACCGGCTTTTCGCTCGTTCCGCCGCTAACATATATCACCACCGAAAAATGCAGCAGGATAACGATGACCGCAATTATTATCAGCAATATTTTCAGAACTATCGTGGTTATCACCGCTTTCCTTGTGTTTTTCGGGATGAGTACTACTCCCCGTCCTTTTCGCTCTCAGCCGCTTCTATAACGTCGTCTATCGTTATCTGACCGCTCTGCTCGGGCAGCGGCGGCAGGTCTTTAAGGCTCGAAAGCCTGAATGCTCTGAGAAAATTCTCGGTAGTTGTGTAGGCTATGGGTCTGCCTGGAAGATCGAGCCTGCCCGCTTCGCAAAGCAGTCCCTTTTCCACCAGGGAATTTACCACGCCCGAAGAATCCACTCCGCGGACGCTTTCCACAAAAGCCTTTGTTACGGGCTGATTGTAGGCAACTATCGTGAGAGCTTCCATTGCAGCGGGCGAAAGTGCCGAGTTGCGTTTTATCTCCAGCACCGCTTTTATATGCGGTGCGTAGGCTTCCTTTGTAGCCAGCTGATATGCGCTGTCCAGCCGCAGCAGTGTGATGCCGCTGTTTTCGGCATACTTTTCATCCAGCAGCGCCGCAGCGCTTTCCAGAGAAGTTATGTCGGTATCCAGCGCCTGACAAAGCCTTTTGCCTTCCACCGCCTCACCCGAGGCGAAAAGCACAGCCTCCAGCGTATCAGCAAGTTCTTGAATTTCCATAATATGTATCCTTTATCTTATCCTCAGCCGACCCTCAGCCCAGCCGCAGGCACCCCAGTAAAATCTCACCCCGAACCTGTTCACTCTGCCGCATGATGTAAAGTGGTAAACTTCCGCAGTGATCTCATCGGTCGTGTTTTCGGTAACTGCGATGCTTTCAGTATTGACTTCGTTTGCCTTATTTTCGGGGACTGTTACGCTCTCCGCAGTGACTTCGTTCGTCTTGTCTTCGGTGACAGCAACGCTTTCCACGTTGACTTCGTTCGCCTTGTTATCGGCAACTGAGATGCTTTCAGCATTGACTTCGTCCGTCTTATCCTCTACGACAACTACGCTTTCAGCGGTTACTTCGTCCGCTTTGTTTTCGACAACAGCAACGTTTTCTGCAGTGACTTCGGGTGCCTTGTCTTCGGTAACTTCGATGCTTTCTGCATTGGCTTCGCTCGATTTATCTTCGGGGACTGTTACACTCTCCACAGTGGTTTCGCTCATCTTGTCCTCAGTAGCTGATACACTTTCCGCAGAGATTTCGTCCGTCTTATCCTCTACGACAACTACGTTTTCAGCGGTTACTTCGCTCGTCTTATCTTCGGCGACAGCAACGCTTTCCACGTTGACTTCGTTCACCTTATCCTCAGTAACTGCAACGCTTCCCTCAGTCTCCACCGAAGTAAACCCCGCATTGTTCACCTGTTCGCGGCTGTCCTCTACCATCCTTTGCAGCTCGGGAGCCAGCTCTATTTTCAGCAGGGGGAGCACGCCTCTCTGCTTGGTCTCGCTTTTGTAGACTGTCCTGCGCGGCTGTTCGTACAGCTTGTACGGCAGGGGAGAGTACTCTTCCTCATCGGGGGAATAGGTCTTCATATCCCTCATGGCAGAGGTATCGGTGCCGGCGGGTATCATATCCTTTACCCCCGACTCGTCTTCCTGTGCTGCTGTCTCGTCTTCCGCCGCTGTATTTGCAGCTGCTTCGGCTTCATCGAAGGAAGAGGTTATCTTCTTCTTTTTGGAAGCCGAATTCATATACACTCTTGTATTATCGTCGTTCAGGAATATCCTGCCCGACTTCGTAAGCTCCAGCACTGCCAGGAATACCGCCACCCGCTCGCTTTTGTCGGTGCAGCCCTCGTACATACTGTCGAGAAAGCACTCGCCCTGAGTTATCAGCATTTTCAGCACATGGATTATCTTAGACGTTACCGAAACTATGCGCTTTGAGAGTATCGGCTTGAACATCTCGGCTTTTAGGGGCTTGCTGTGACGCGCCTTTTCGCTCATGCCCATATACGCCTTCGCCAGATCCATAGGGTCGCGTTCGCCCGTGAAGGTCTTGTTGACAGGCAGCTTTGCGGGCTTGCGCACGAAGATATCTCCGTTTGCATACTGTTCTTTCAGCCGTGCCGCCGCCATCTTGCAAAGGGAGTACTCTATAAGGCTTCCCTGAAGCTCCTTTTTAAGCTCCTCGCCCTCGTTGTCCTTAGGCAGGAGCGATACTGTTTTTATATATATCAGCCTTGCTGCCATTTCCAGGAAATCGGCAGCGTCCTCGTAGTCCTCTTCTTCCAGTCCCGCCATATACTCAAGGTACTGCTCCAGCAGCAAAGCTATCTCGATATCATAGATATTCAGCTTGTGCTTGCTTATAAGGTGCAGCAGCAGGTCGAGAGGACCCTCAAACATATCCAGCTTGAAATTAGCTGTTGACATATCCTTTTACCTGCCTTATTTGAATATCGTATTGACCAGCGGGTCCATGAAGAATGTGATCTTGTCCAGCAGCCAGTAGATGCCGCTTTTTACCCACCACATGGGAACGTCCAGCAGACCGCTGAACAGGATAAGGAGCATCGCTATTGATATGACTGTCTGGTACTGTGCTATCTTTGCATTTATCCTGTCTGGCAGGAAGTACGAGACTATCTTCTGCCCATCCAGCGGTGCTACGGGGATAAGGTTGAACACCGCAAGACCGATGTTGATATATATGAAATACATCGTTATCATCGCAAGCCACCCCAGCGCCTCCGAGCCGTTTCCCGCAGCGCCCAGCAGGAGCTTGTATACGATAGTGCCTATCAGCGCCATTATAAGATTTGATATAGGACCCGCAGCGGCGGTTATCGCCATGCCTGCACGCATGGAATGCTTTCTGTTGAAGCGTGCGGGGTTCACCTGCACGGGCTTGCCCCAGCCGAAGCCGCAAAGCAGTATGCCTATTGAGCCTATGGGGTCAAGATGAGCCAGCGGATTTAATGTGAGCCTGTTCTGATGGGTGGGTGTATCGTCCCCAAGCTTTGTGGCAGCCCAGGCGTGCGCGAACTCATGTACGGGTATACACATAATGAGTATTATCAGGCGTGAGCCATAATTTAGTAAAGTATCTATATTCATTTTATATCCTCATTTCTTACGCCTTGCCTGCCCTGTAAACAGCATGGGCAGGAACTGTTTCCGTGATACACAAATACACTATATATTATACTACATCTACAAGAATATTTCAAGTGTAAATGACACCATTTTGTCATTTTTCATCAAATTGGCGTTTTTTTAAATTTTTTGTGAAAAGGGCTTGCAATTTTCGGAGAGTTGTGTTATAATACTCTAGTATCATGTGATTGGATTTAAGCTGTCGGCTTAGATCGGTCAGCTTAAATTTAGTGCAAAGGAGGTGCGCACCGATATGGCAAAATGTGAAGTTTGCGGAAAGGGTGTTACTTTCGGTATTAAGGTATCTCACTCTCACAGAAGGACCAACAGATGCTGGAAGCCCAATGTAAAGAGGGTTAAGGCTGTTGTAAACGGCACTCCCACACACGTTTATGTTTGCTCCAGATGTCTGCGCTCGGGCAAGGTTGAAAGAGCGTGATATCGCTTTAATGGCGAACGAATGCAGAAGATAGTACGCTTACGTTTTTTGACGTAGGCGTATTTTTTTTGTCATGTAAAACTTATGTAAGCACAAAAAGGGGCTGCTCTCGATCTGTCATCGGGGCAGCCCTATAATATCTTATCTGATCCTACTGCTCTTTATTGTCCGTGAAACGCTCGACTATAGCCTTTGCGCCGTCTATCACGGTGGAGTATTCCTTCATCAGCTCGTCGTGCTTTTCTTTGATAAAGTCGCTCCTACCGTCCCTTGCGGCGAATTCCAGTGCTTTTGCATGGTCGGAGAGCACCTGCGCACCTATCGTCAGGGAGGCGCTCTTTATGCTGTGTACGTTCACCCTGTAGGTGTCGTTGTCGCCTTTGTCGTAGGCTTCCACGAGCATCAGCCGTTTGTCCGCTTCGGTGTAACCTTTGAGAGTATCCAGGTAGAATTCCCGCGAGCCCATGCAGTAGCTCAGTCCTATCAGCGGGTTGATGGCGGGACATATCTCGCTCAGCTTCTGTAACTCCTCGCCCGTGAAGCTGTCGGGAACGATCTCCTCTTTTGCTTTCCTTTCCGCTTCGCTTACCATAGTTATGATGTCCTGCGGCAGATACTTTTGCAGTGCCTTTTCAAGCAGAGGGGCTTCTATTGGCTTGGGCAGATAGTCGTCAAAGCCTGCGGAAAGATAGCTTTCTCTTGCGCCCACCACTGCATTCGCGGTAAGTGCGATTATGGCGGTGTCAGCATCGCGCATACCCTCGCCTGTGATGCGCATGAGAGTCTCTATGCCGTCCATGCCGGGCATCATGTGATCGAGCATTATCACGTCGTAACGTTTCTCCCTTATCATCGACAGCGCCATATATCCCGAACCTGCCGTTTCGGGAACGATGCCGTACATCTTCATCAGGCTTATGGCGACTTTGAGGTTCATCTCGTTGTCGTCCACCACCAGCACCTTTGCTTCGGGGGCGTAGATATGCTTGGTGTTCTCGTTCCTCTTGGCGTAGCTGCGGTGGTTGTATTTGCCCATAGGAGAGGGTTCTGCGATGCCCTGTCTCAGCCTGAACCAGAAGGTGCTTCCCACACCGTATATACTTTCAACGTGCAGTTCGCTGTCCATCATTTCCAGCAGCTTCGTCACTATCGACATACCCAGACCAGTGCCCTCGATATTTCGGTTGCGCTTTTCGTCCAGTCTTTTGAAGGACTCGAACAGCCCGCTGATATCCTCGCTCTTGATGCCTATACCCGTATCGGATACCTCCACATACAGCTCAATATGGTCATCTTTCCTGTTATCTGCACGCAGCGTCAGGATTATATTGCCCTTTTCGGTGTATTTTACAGCATTTGTCAGCAGGTTGGATATGATCTGCTTTATGCGCACATCATCACCTATCAGCTTTGCGGGCAGAGAGGTATCGGCTTCGACCTTGAAGTTGAGGTCCTTTGCGGCAGCCCTTGCGGAAACTGAGGTCACAAGGTCGTTTATCATGGAGGCTGTGCCGTAGCTTACGGGGATTATCTCCATTTTGCCGTCTTCTATCTTTGAGAAATCCAGTATGCTGTTTATCAGCGAAAGCAGTGTCCTGCCCGCGCTCTGGATATTGGCGGCATAGTCCTTTATGGTATCGTCGTCGCACTCGCGGAGTATCATCTCGTTCATGCCAAGTACGGCGTTGATAGGCGTTCTTATCTCGTGGGACATCTGCGCCAGGAAGCTGCTCTTTGCTTCGTCTGCGGCTATGGCGGCTTCTGCGGACTGTTTCAGCTGTTGGTTGGCTTTATCCTGCAAAGCCACCAGGTTGTTCATCAGCATATACACCGCCACAGTGCATATCGCCAGTATCACAAGGCATATCAGGTCGTACAGCAGTATATCGCTGTACACTCCGCTCACGCTTTTGACCATATAAACAATGAAGCCCGCCTCGCTTTTGTCCGAAGCCATCAGCGCTCTCAGCTTGCCGTCGTAGTCCCTGATGAACGCGATATCATCAGCGTCAGTCTTTACCGATACATAAGGCAGCTCGGCAACGTTTGTCATTTTGTCGCCTTTCATGCGGTAGTTGCCGAAGGGGTGGCTGATTATGCCGCCCTCCGCATCCGTCAGGAATGCGTAGCCCTGTTCGGAGTAGCTCCCGCCGGGTATCTCCGCCAGCTTGTCAAGATAGAAATCTATACCGAAGCTGCCGATATATTTTCCTGTTTTTGCATCGTTCACACGCTCTGCGAAAGTGACGCAGTATTGTCCTGTCTGTTCATCGTAGTAAGGCGCTGATATGCACCAGCCGTTGTCGGAGTTTTCCAGCTGCTTGTACCAGTCTCTGTCCTCAACGTGCCAGTCCTTGTCGGGCTGCCAGCCGCTGTTCATGATAACGGTCTGTTCCCATGCGGGGTTTGCTATGAAGCTGGCGGATATCTCGGGGTACTGCACCGTTATATCATCCAGGAACTTCACCGCACCGTCGTAGTCTTCAAGTATCTCGGGTTGTGTGGAGATAACGCTGCAGAACATATCCATTATGCTCTTCTGCGAGCTTGCCCATTCTGTCAGCCTGCCTGTGTATACTCCCAGCTCCTCTTTCATTTCGCCTTTGCCCCAGCGGAATGTGGAGGTTATGTTAACATACATACTCATTACGAATACCAGCATCAGTGCCACGATTATCATACGTCTGAATCGCAGGTCTATCTTCAGCGGCTTGACCCTGAACGGCTGCTTTTCATCCTTCTGCTCGGTGCGAAGTATACTGTTGTAGGAGGACAGCTTGTCTACGATATCGCTCAGCTGCCGTCCCGCTTCGCGTATATGCTCGAATTCCTGTTCGTAGTCTGATGAACTGCGTATATTCTCGGGGCTTGCGCCTGTGATTATGCGTTTCAGCGGCTCCTGCAAGCCTGCGGTTATGCTGCTGAGGAAATTGTCGCTGCCTGCAAGGGTATCCTCCGCCTTTTTTGCTGAACGTGCCGCAGAAAGGTACATATACAGCATCATTGCCAGTATCGTGACGGATACTATCAGCATGGCGAACATCTGTATATATGACCTTTTATAGAGGGACGAGTTTTTCTCGCTTACAATAAGGTACCACCCGAAGCCCGATCTCACCGCAAACAGGTTCTCGCTGCGCTTGCGTACATGGACGGGTTCATCACTGCTTTTTGCAAGGGAGAATATGCCCGTATATTCGGGCAGTTCCGTCATGATATCTCTGCCCACCAGCCTGTCGTCCGAACAGCCTGCGATAACGCCCTGTTCGGTAACTATTACGGCGTTGCGTTCGCCGTCGCTGTACATTCGCTTTACATGGTTTCGGATATTCTCCATAGTATAGTCAAGGGCGACGACCGTTTCATCGTCGTCCAGCATCACCGACACCGTGTAGCAGATATGCCCCGTAGCCGCGTCAACGTAGGGGTCGGTAACGTAGGTCTTTCCGAAGCTGCGACGCGCACCCTGATACCAGGAACGCTTCTTTACATCATACCCTTCGGGGGCTTCAAAATCTGGGATGATATACCAGTCGCTTCCTGCGGCATAGGCGTTGTAGCATATACCGTTAGTCTGCTCGATAAGTTCCTTTTTGCGCATTGAAAGCGTATTTTCAAGCAGTTCTCTGTCATTCAGGACAGGCTGGATGCTCATGGCAAAATCCATTGTGCTGATGCGGGCTTCATTGATGGTATCTTCCAGTTCGCCGCTGACCACCTGGAGCCTTTTGGTACCCGACTCGTTTGCCTGCTGGGAGTTCATGCGGAATATCATGACCATCTCCATCAGCATCGCAGTGACAAGAAGCAGTGCCGAAGCAACTACCGTCACAGCCGAGCGTATATTTTTTTTCAAACAACTCACCGCCGTTCGTGATCTGTGATCTGTGGGTATACCGCCCTTTGCGCAGATACCTGCATCAAAAGGTGTACAACTTTTATTATACCACAATTTGTTCATCATTTCAATAGTTTAAGATAGAATGAATTATTGTTTGTTTTGGCTATTGTAAGATACACAAAAAGCTCAGCGGCGGCAGTTGTGGGATAAGCATAAATCACGGTTATCCGCTTTACAAAATATCGGGTCTGTGTTATGATATATGTTATAGATATGAACGGCGAAACTTTCCGAAAGGGGGAGCTTTCATGAAAAAGAACAAGGATACACAAAGCACTGCGGAAAAGCTGAAAGCTGCCGCAAAAAAGCTGATGCATATAAGACCGAACGATGAGATGATACAAGGCGTGTACGGCCCGCCTGAGTGGTTTGAAGGCAAAAAGGATCCCGCAAAGGCGAATATACAGCGGGTATACGGACCTCCCGTGACAGATGCGGACAAGACAGATGACGAAGAGGATGATAATAACGTTCAGGAGGTCTATGGTCCGCCTGAGTGGTTTGAATGAGACAAGGAGATGAGATATTATGAAAAAGACCAAGAAGACTATGCTCACTGCGGCTGTGCTTGCGGCAGCGGCGGCAGGACTTGCGGGATGTACAAATCTTCCCGGAGGCGAGCAGGAGAACGTCTATGGCCCTCCGCCCGAGTATGATTCTTCCGTTACTGAGAGCATAGACGAGAAGAACAGTTCCGATAAAAGTGCGGACGATGTTTCGTCAAAGTATGATCCTGCGGACGATAATGTGCAGGACGTATACGGCCCTCCCCCCGATGACGACAGCAGCATAGCCGATGAGGACAGCAGCTATGCCCCCGATACAGAGCCGATACAGGTGGAATACGGCCCCGAATATGATGAGGACGATAGTTCCGATGCGGATATCGATTTTAAAGCGTCGGAGGAGATACAGCAGCTGGTCTACGGTCCTCCCGAGATGTTTGAATAGGGGTGCGCTATGCTTGATGTTGAGATAAAAAAGGCGCATCTTCGGAAGATGGCGGAATACCGCAGGCAGCTCACCGAAAAGCCCGAACTGAGAAATCTGTTTCTGGAGCTGACCATGAGGTGCAACGAGAGGTGTCTCCACTGCGGCAGCAGCTGCGGCGATGTGACCAGCGAGGAGATAAGTGTTTCACAGTACAAAAAGCTGCTGGACGAAGTCAAGGCGGATATGGGCACACAGCGGAAGATGCTGTGCATCACGGGCGGCGAGCCATTGCTGAGAAAAGAGTTCTTCGAGATAATGGGCTATGCCAACGAACTGGGATTCAGCTGGGGCATGACCAGCAACGGTACCCTGATAGACCGCGAATGCGCCCGCAGGCTGAAACAGGCAGGTATGAGGACCATCTCCGTCAGCATTGACGGGCTGGAAGAGACCCACGATGCATTCAGACAGACTCCCGGCGGCTTTAAAAAGGCGATGGCTGGCATAAACAACCTGCTGGAAGAGGGCGGATTCAAGCACGTTCAGGTGACAACGGTGGTGACACACCAGAATATAGGCGAGCTGGATGCGCTTTTTGAGATATTCGACAAGATGGATATAGACTCATGGCGCGTGATAGGCATGGAGCCTATGGGCAGAGCGCTCAGACATCCCGAACTTCTGCTGACGGACGAGGATCAGAAATACCTAATAGAGTATATAAGGAACAAGCGCGTGGAGGGCGAGCCTGTGTGCTACGGGTGCAGCCATTATCTGGGACTTGAATACGAGCATGAGGTGCGTGACTGGTACTTCCTGTGTACAGCGGGCTTGCAGACTGCCAGCATAACGGCGAACGGCGATATCATAGCCTGTCTTGACATTGAGCGCCGCCCCGAATTCGTACAGGGGAACATACTCAAAGACAGGTTCAGCGACGTATGGTTCAACAAATTCGAGGTATTCCGCCGCGAACACTGGAACGAGAGCGGCAAATGCAAAGACTGCGAGCACAAGGATTTCTGCCGTGCGGACTCCTACCACAGCCTCGACCACAACACCGGCGACCCGATGGTGTGCTTCAAAAATGTTCTTTTCTAATCCATAATCCTTTTTTAATTCATAATTCATAATTCACAATTCATAATTATTGGCAGGGGCGCGGGTGAGTTTTGCCGGCGTGTGGAATGCGAGGATATGAGTTGGTTTTTCTTATAATATGAGTTGGTTTTTCTTATAATAAAGATAGTGCGCCTGCCGCAAATCTGCGGTAAGCGCACTTTTTGAATTCTTATCTTTATAGCAATATTTTGACCCGCCGTTACGCGAAATGTCCGTTCATTGCTTTCTTCTAATAGGCGGAGACGAGCCGCCCGCCCGAGGGCAATTATGCATTATGAATTATTTAGTCATCAGTTTGCATACGAGGTTGGCGAACTCAACGGGATCCTCGATGTTGAGACCTTCTATCAGCAGTGCCTGATCGTACAGCAGCTTGGTGTACTCCTTGAGAGTATCCTTGTCATCGGCGTACAGGCTCTGCAGCTTGCCGAATATCTCGTGGTTGGGGTTGATCTCCAGCGCCTTGTCAGCCTTCACGCGGTTAGCGTCGTTCTGAGGCATCGCATTGAGTACCTTCTCCATCTCTATAGATATCATGCCGCCGTCGCTGGAAAGGCATACAGGGTGGGATTTCAGCTTCTTGGAAAGACGTACAGTCGTTACCTTGTCAGCGATAGCCTCCTGCATGAAGGTGAACATATCCTTGTTCTCCTCGTCGAGCTTCTTGGCTTCCTCCTTCTCCTCTTCGGTGTCGAGATCGATATCCGCATCGCTGATGGATTTGAAGGTCTTGCCGTCGTAGTTTATCATTACCTTTACGCAGAACTCGTCAACGTCCTGTGTCATGTAGAGGACTTCAAAGCCCTTGTCCTTGATCTTCTCGATCTGGGGCAGCTTGTCTATGCGCTCCTTGGTCTCGCCGCAGGCATAGTAGATGTAGTTCTGATCCTCTTTCATTCTGGAAACGTACTCTTTCAGGGTAACGTTCTTGCCGTCCTCAAAGGTGGACTTGAACAGCAGCAGGTCTTTGAGAGTCTCAACAGCTGCGCCGTAGCTCTGGTATATGCCGAACTTGAACTGGAGACCGAATACCTCAAAGAACTTCTCGTACTTCTCACGGTCGTTCTTCAGCAGCTTGTTCAGTTCGTTCTTAACGGACTTCTCCACGTTCTTGGCGATTATCTTCACCTGTCTGTCCTGCTGGAGCATCTCACGGGAGATATTCAGCGAAAGATCCTCGCTGTCAATAACACCCTTTACAAAGCTGAACCAGTCGGGCAGCAGGTCTGCGCACTTGTCCATTATCAGCACGCCGCTGGAGAACAGCTGCAAGCCCTTTTCGTAGTCCTTTGAATAGTAATCAAAGGGAGCCTTTGAAGGTATATACAGCAGAGCGTCGTAAGTCGCAAGACCCTCGTTGTGGGAGTGTATATGAGTAACGGGCTCCTGATAGTCAAGGAACTTCTCGGAATAGAACTTGTTGTAGTCCTCGTCTGTCAGCTCGTTCTTGTTCTTCTTCCATATAGGAGTCATGCTGTTGAGTGTCTCTGTCTCTATCGTAGTGGTAGGCTCCTCGCCCTCCTCTGCGTAGTTTGAATGCTCAACATCCATCTTTATGGGGAAACGGATATAGTCGGAGTACTTCTTAACCAGCTGCTGTATGCGCCAGCTTTCGCAGTATTCGGAATACTTGTCGTCCTCTGTATCCTCCTTCATCACCATGGTGATCACAGTACCCACACTGTCCTTTTCGGCTTCCTCTACGGTATAGCCGTCAACACCGTTGGACTTCCACAGATATGCCTTGTCGCTGCCGTAAGCCTTTGTCAGCACGCGGACCTCTTTGGCTACCATAAAGGTCGAATAGAAACCTACGCCGAACTGACCGATGATATCAACGTCCTCACCCAGTTCGTTGTCGTTCTTGAATGCCAGCGAGCCCGACTGTGCGATAGTGCCCAGATTGTTCTCCAGCTCCTCTTCGGTCATACCGATACCGTTATCCTCTACGGTGAGGGTCTTGTTTTCCTTGTCGGCGCTGATGGTTATGGCGAAGTCGTCCTTGCCCATACCAACGCTTGTATCAGTCAGCGACTTGAAGTACAGCTTGTCTATCGCATCGCTGGCATTGGAGATTATCTCTCTGAGGAATATCTCCTTATGTGTGTAGATAGAGTTTATCATCATATCCAGCAGTCTTTTCGACTCTGCCTTGAACTGTTTGGTTTCCATCGTGATCCCACTCCTTATATAATGATCTCAAAATAATTAGCACTCAGTCACCCCGAGTGCTAAACATATTATAACGCATAAAAAATAAAATTCAAGTGATTACACAAAATGTATATGATTAATTTACAGTTTGTTCAATTATCTGTGCTGCGTCTGTGCTTCCTGGTCTGCTTTACGGCGTACATCCGCTCATCGGCGCGTTTCATCATTTCCTCCAGATCGCATTTGCCTTTCTCGTGAACGAATGCACCGAAGCTGGCACTGAGAAGATAGGGCTTTTCCGCAGTTGAATTGAAGTCGTCTATCTTGCGGGTAAGATGGTTGTAGAAAATGTCTGCCTTAGATTCGTTGTAGCCCGGCGCGAACACATAGAACTCATCGCCGCCTGTTCGTCCCGCGATTATATCATCGGTACAGCATTCGCTTATCATATCCGCAAGAGCGCGTATGGCAAAATCGCCCTCAGCGTGTCCGTAGCGGTCGTTGATACGTTTGAGACCGTCCATATCTATTACCATCGCACAGGCGACGGTGTCCTTTTCAAGCTCGCCGGCGGCAAATTCCGAATGCATCTCGAAGCCGCGACGGTTGTACATTCCCGTCAGACCGTCACGTTCGCTTATATCTTCCAGATTGTCCACCAGATCAAGGATGTTGTTCCTGCGCAGCAGGGATTCCAGCGCCACCGAAAGTGTAGCTATCCATACCGTGAAGAACTCGTTGAACACCCTGTGTCCCGTCATTGTCACCGCACAGTAGCCAAAGCATCTGTCGCCGCAGTGCATACCCGTTACATAGACAAATCTCGGTTCGTCCTTATTCTCAGTCGGCAGGAATTCCTTTGTGCTGATGATCTTTCTTTCGCCGTCATGGTCGCCCCATCGGTCTACCTGTATCACGGGGTAAACTCTGTCCGCAGGCTTTGACATACCCTTTTCTAGTGCGCTCTTGCCGTCTTTGTCGATGTACGACATCAGCAGGAAGCTCCTGTACCCGCCGAAATTCACGGCGTAATCCGCAAAAGCCTGTTCCAGATCGGCGATGCTTTCGACTATATTCATTTTCAGCGTCGCACCGATAACGTCACCGAGATAATACCTGACGGAGCGGCTCTGCGCAGTGAGCTCGTTGATGCGCCTGAGTTCTTTTTTATAATCTATGGTGGTACACCCGCAGGTGTTGCCGAGAGTGACGGAAGGGGATATCAGCGTGAGTTTCGGCGGTTTCTCGCCCTTGTTTATGCCGTCTATCAGCTTCACCGCAGTCTCCGCGATGGTCTCACGCCCGCAGTTTACGGTGGTCAGCTTGGGTATATGCTCCTGACCCTCTTCGGTGCCGTCAAAGCCCGTAACGATGATATCATCGGGTATATTTACTCCCCGATCATCGAACGCTTTGCAAAGTGCCATAGCCATATAGTCGTTGGCGCATACTATCGCTTCGGGGCGCTCCTTCGTGCCCGTGAGGAAGTACTCTGCGGCACCTCTGCCCCTGTTGAGCCAGAAATCCCCCTCGAATACTCCGCATCCGTCTTCGGGCAGTCCCAGATCTGTCATTACCTTTTTAAAGGCATCGTATCGCCTGATGGCATCGGGGTGCGAAAAGGGACCCGACATATAGCCTATCTTACGGCAGCCGTGATGCTCGTAAAGGTGCCTGACTATCAGTTCTATGCCCTTGCTGTCATCGATGAGGATATTGTAAAAATCCTCCATCATGCTGCTTATACTGATGACGGGACAGTCAGCCTTCTTCTTTATTGCCGCCACAAGACGCTCGACCATGTCGGGGAATGAGAAGCTCTCCTCATCAAAGATTATCCCCGCGAACTGATCGTAGGGGATAACATCGATAAGTTTGTACTCATACTCACCGTACTCCTTGTGCCTGCCGCTGATGATGCCGAGAAAATTGAAAAACATCACATTGTAGCCGAGTTCTGCGGCGGTAAGGTTGATCTTTTCGCATAAGGGTAAACGGTAGGTCGTACTGACATGGTTCATGAATACAGCTATCGTCTTCCTGCTGTTTATCATTATATCATCTCCGTCATGACTTATATTAAACGACATAATTTTTCTTACTTATCCCGACCACACCTCCAAATATCGCAGGCTGTGCGGTCGGTCTAAGTGAAAAATTTTATGTCGTTTACTATATATACATTCAGACTTTATATACATTTATTATAAAGCCTCTGTGTCTTGTTCGTTAACATTGATTATATCATGACAAAAAAACAAAGTCAAGAAGAAATATTGCACC
>NZ_CAMHRZ010000019.1 GCF_946187255.1 uncultured Ruminococcus sp. | reverse complement strand
GATACCCATTCATCTACCGTGTCGCCCTTAGCGTTCTTGATAGTGATCTTAGCGTACAGGACTTCATTCTTGCCCGTGATATCCTTCTTGGAAAGTGTTACATCAGTCACTTCTGCATTGCATACTGTGATGATGTTGTTGCCCGAAACATCGAAATAACCGTCGCCGTTAGCGGGTGCGGAAGTGGGTGCGGTATTGCTTGCCGCATCAACAGCTGCCTTGCCGTCAGCTATGTTAAATCTCAGTTCGGTGGGGATAACGGTGTACTTGCCGTCAATAAGTGTTTCGTTGCCGTCCGCTGTCTCAGCGAGAACATAGCCTGCGCCGTTGGGCAGACCCGAAACAGTAACTGCTGTTCCGTCGGATACCCATGTGATACCGCCGCCAGGAAGCAGTTCTATTGATGTGTTGGTATTCTTTACAGAGGTCTTATCTACGACCTTAGCCCAGTCGATGCGTGTATCTGCACTTGTATTTGTCAGAGTTAGTCTTGCACCCTTGACTTCGGTCTTGCCTGTGATATCCCTCTTGTCGATAACGATATCCACCGTTTCATCGATCTTCTTGGCATCGCATACGAATATCTCGTTGCTGCCTGCCTTGCCGACTACATAGCTGTCGGTGGTCTCGTCCTTAGCTGCGGTCTGGAAGCTGCTGCTTATGTCTGTATGATCAGAGGATACAGCAGTGACCTTGCCGTTTTCTACAACGAACTGTACAGAGGAAGGAATGACCTTATACTCTGTATCGCCGTCCTTGTCGATGCTTGTTTCGGTCAGAGTGTAGGTGCCGTCTCTCAGCTTGACATTGAATGTCTCCCCTGCCTTTGACTTCCACTGAAGCCCTGTTACAGCTGCGCCTGCTTCGCCAACAGTCTTTACGCCCTTGTTGAGCTCAGCTGTCTTGTCCCAGTCGATACCCTCGCCCGTGATGGTGAGCTGTGCGCCTGCCACCTCGTTTGAACCTGTGATATCGTACTTGTTGATAACTATATCAGCGGACTTGATCTCAGCGTCGCATACGCCGATCTCATTATCAGCCGTAACGAAGAAGTACTCCTCGTCTGCTGCTCTGTTGGGCGCATTGCTCAGTGTGGTCTGACCTGCGTCCTTGCTGATGATCTTGCCGTCCTTTACCTCAAAGCTGAGTGCGTTGGGTATAACGGTATAGTACTTATCGGTCTTTTCATCGTAGATCTCGCTGCCGTTATCATCAGCAGTCTCGGTAAGGGTATACTTACCGTTCTTCAGCGATACCTCAAAGCTCTTGCCGCTTACGGAAGTCCAGGGATTGGTGATCTTCGCGCCCGCAGCGTCAACAGTGATCAGATTGCCGTCCTCATCGGTCAGTGTCAGTACAGCACCGCTGACTTCGGTATTACCGGTCAGGTCATACTTATTGATAACGACCTTAGTGTTCATATCATCTGTCATAACGACAGTATTGCCGTTGACTACCTTGCCGTTCACACCTACGACTGTTACCTTGCCGCCCTCTACCTTAAAGGTGATATCGGTGGTCGTCTGGTAACCACTCGGAGCTGTTTCCTCGTGCATGGTGTAAGTGCCGTTGGGCAGACCCTTGATCTCTGTGGGTGTCTTGCCCGAAGTCCAGGTGATGGTCTCGCCGTCATCGCTGATAGCATCAGCATCAAAGTTATCCTTTGTGAACAGGATAGCCTTATTGTCAGCATCCTTGCCTGTCAGAGTGATAACTGCGCCGTCGATCTCCTCGCCGCCTGTGTTCTGCTTGCTCAGCTTGACATCTGTCCTTCTGGCATCGCATACATAGATGTAGGAGCTGTCATCGGCAGCATTTTCGCCTACTGCATAGTAGCCCTCATCTGCTTTCTTGTTGAAGCCGTTCTCGCTGATATCAGCGTTGGAAGACTTCTCGATGATCTTGCCGCCTGCTACGGTAAAGCTCATCTCGGAAGAAACAACATCGTAGATGCCGTCATCGGTAACGACAACGTCGCCCGTTTCTCTCAGTACATAGTTACCGTCTTCAAGCTCGATCTCCCATACCTCGCGGGGATGAGAAGTATTGCTCAGACTTACAGCCGTACCGTCCTTTGTTGTACCTGTGATGATCAGCTTTGCGCCGTCGATCTCGGTATCGCCTGTAAGATCGTACTTGTTGATAACGATCTTTGCGGGTACAGATTTCTTTGCATCACATACAGTGATGATCTTCTTGTTGGCATCAGCAAGATAGTAGCTTGTCTCGGAAGTGCTGTCAGCCTCTCTCTTGAGATCGGGGCTTTCAACGCCAATTACTTCGCCCTCGTTGATAGCAAATCTCAGTTCGCTCTCAACCACGAAATAAGTCTCGCCGCCTATCACTACTTCGCCGTTTGTGCTCTCGCTTCTCTCGGTCAGAATATAGCCTCTGCCTTCGGGCAGACCCTTGATCTTAATGGGCTTGCCTGTGGATGTCCACTCAACGCCTATGACATTGCCGTCTGCGTCTCTTACTGCTGTAAGTCCGCTGTTTGCGGCACCGACCTTTGTCCAGTCAACGTTCCTGTTTGTAAGTCTGAGCTTAGCGCCTGCCAGCTCGTCCTTGTTTGCGATATCCTTCTTGGAGAAGGTCACATCAGCGCCCTCAACAGCTTCCATATCACACAGAGTGATCTTCTGCTGTGTCTTGGCACTTGCCTGGTCTGCGCCTGCTGTTACTGTTTCTTCGTAAACATAGTAAGCATCCTTAGCATCATCCACAAAGTCATCCTTTACGGAATTCTGACTTTCTTCGGGGATGATAGTGCAATCGTGAGAACCATCAACAGCCTCCACCGTGAACTTGAATTCGGAATCGGTAACTGTGTACGTCTTTCCTGTGTTCTCATCGGTGAACTTGCCGCCCTTGTTTGTCTCCTTTAAAGTATAGGAGCCGGGTGCCAGCCATACAGACTTCACATTCTCGCCGTCGGAGGTCCAGTTTGCAACTGCCTTGCCGTTTTCGTCATAGATAGTGAGCTGTGCGCCCGCTACCATTTCCTTACCTGTGATATCGGTCTTGTTGAGTACCAGTATACCTGTATTTCCGGGCATATCGTTGTATACGAAATGCCACTCACTGCTGTTCTCAACATAGCCTGCGGAGATCAGCCAGCCTGTTGCGGTATCCTTTATTTCGGTATCGGACTCACTGTTGGGTATCAGCACGATACCTGCGGTACTTCCAATACTTACCGTTTCAGCGGAAGCCAGGTTCCATACAACGTGTCTTGCCACCTGATCCAGCCAGGTATTCTGGTTGTTTTTGTTGGAATTCTCAAAAGCCAGAGGTTCGGTATCAGCGCTGCCTTTATCGATCGGCTTTGCAGCGTATTCCCTCTCAGGTATGGGATCGCCGTTCTCGTCGTATATCTCGATGTCGTACTTGCCGAGAGTTACCTCGGAGGAAGAATCGTAGTTGAATACGATAGTCTGCCCTGCGGATATCTTCATTCTCAGTCCTTCGGACTTTGCGATGACATCGGCATACTTATCAGCGTCTACATATATAGTAGCGTTGTAAGGGAAGCCGGTAGTATCCAGGTAAGCCTCGTTGCCACCCAGTACCGTAAGTGCAGCATTCGCGCTGTGCGAAAGCAGTTCTGCGGACATACTGCGCATATCGCGTATCATGGGAGTAACAACGCTGTTCTGCATATAATCGGCATCGTCGATCACGATAGCAACGTTTGCATTGTTGCCCTTTGCGCGTGACATATCATCCACATGGAGCGTACAGCCGTCGCGGCAGTGCTTCGTTTCGTGACCCACGTCTATGCCGCCTTCGGGATCCTTGACCATAGTATGGTGGTCAATGAACTTAACGAAGTTTGCGATATAGAAATCGCCGCCGTAGTTACCGCTCAGATCGCTCTGGAGGTCGCCTGTGAAGTTTCCGTGGTTCACTGCGAGGTTAGTCTCAGTATGACCCTTCTGCTGATATCTGTCGGCTGTCATGCCGAAGTACAGGCTGTTTCCGAGTATGGACTTGAAATCATAATCGGAAGTCGCCGATACCTTCTTGAAGGTGATAGTATCAGCATAAACGGTCGTCTTGGTGTCCGAGTCGCTTATCCTCTTCTGTTCCTTGGTATAGGAAACTGTAAAGCCCTTGAATATATCTCCGTCGTTGAATTCGGAGAACTTATCGGGGTTGTTCCTGTTGGCAAGATTGAAATCCGCCGTCGCCTTCATCAGCCTGTAGTAGTAGCGGTTTCCGTTGTAAGTCCCGAATTCTGCGGGATTACCGTTCGCGTCCTGCCAGTTTTCGATATTTATCGTCCCGGAAGCCGAATTGTTCATAGTAACTTTTCCGAGATAATAGGTATCTTCCGTAGTCTGATGAGCTACCTTTACAAGCAGGAAGATGTTCTCGCTGTCCTCGATGGTAACAGGTGACTCAAAGTCCAGCTTTACCTGATAGCTTATCTTGTCCTGCTTGATGCGGATATCCTGCGGATCATCCGTTCTTATAAAAGAGAAATCGGGGATAGTATCCAGAGCCTTGCTTGTATTCGTGCAGTCTTCGGGCTTTTCAAGTACACCCGACGGGCTGACCGTCCTGTATATACGGGTGTTCAGCTTGTGAATCTCGGGATTGTACGCCAGCTTCTGCTCGGGAGCGCCGAAAGCTGTGAATTCGCCCACGCCGACATTCAGGTTTTTCTTGCCGAAAATGTCGATGCACGAAAGATCCCAGCCCAGTTTGTTCCCGTAGTTATCTGTCAGTGTGGTGAGCAGATAGTAGTTCGATCTTACGGAGTTCTCCAGTGCAGTAGGAGTAGTACCGTCGTAATCGTACACGCTTATCGAAACGGGGACAGTTTCTCCGTCGTAGGTGGCAGTGAATACATGGGTATCGATCTCCCAGGTATTTTCTGCATAAGTATGTTCGCTGAAATTGCCGTCTGTCAGTCTGAAGCCTTCAATGTCCTCAGCTACGGAACAGTTGTTCCGGTTCCTGGCATCAGCGAGTGTGAGTTCTTTTGTCGGATCGTTGTTTTTGAGTATAGTGCCGTCAATACTTACTGTATCAGCGACCATTTCCTTCTCCGTGCCGCCGTCCGAATCTCCCGCTACCATTCTTGTTTCGATAACATTGAACCGTTCGGAAGTCCAGGACGTACCGTTAGCATCGATCTCTATCAGCTGATAATGGTCTCCGCCGTCGCTGTCCGGATAGTAATTGGTATACGGATCACCGTCGTCAGGCTCGGCACCCACCGCATGGACCAGCAGATAATAGGTATTATCCGGTGCTGTAACGCTCATGCTGTTGTTGAACTTATCGACGAACCTTATCTTAGCGCACTGCTCGTTCGCAGTTCTGCCGTTTTCAGCCGGCATACTGTAATTGAACGTTGCAGCGGAAGCGCCGATGAAGTTCAACGGTGTGATATTGCCGAGACTCAGCGTAGCCGCCATAACAGTTGACGTAAGGCCGCATATAAGTCTCTTGCCAAATGTCTTTCTCATAGCTTTTTTCCTTTCATAATTATTTTTTGTAAACGAGATATATCCCCGCAGGCGCTGAACGCCCCGAAATATAGCCGTTTGCTGTATGTCTGCCAAACGGACGGACACTTTACTTCACGTTCTGACCTAACCATGACACTATGCATCCCATCTGTCAGCAAACTTTCCTCCGCCGCCTGTGCCGTCCCGGTCACAGACAACGGGTCCTCTCCCGGTATGATACACCTCCTATTTACCGATTATATATAAATACATTATACACACATTCATCACAATTGTCAAGGGATTTTAATTAATTTTTTCTACAAAACGGAAAGATCTGTCAGCTATAAATTTGTGTTATAACCGCATTTATCGGGCATTTCAATACCTTTCGTAAAATTTGCGCAGTTTCGCAGCGCAAACGCTTTCGCACAAGTTGTGAAATAATTCAAAAATTTGATTGTTGACTTTTACAAGTATTTTATCGCAGTGTTGTTAATTTTTGTCTCGAATATATACCGATTTTGTCAGAAAAATGACAATTCATCTCTAAGAGCATCCGTTTGCATTACATCCACGAAAATTGCATTCGTTCAGTTTCTGAGCAGCGCACGCATACCACAAAGAGTGCCCTGCTCTCCTGTTGACTTTTTGTAAATAGTCACAAAGCAATTTTCAACATCTTGACAGTTTTGTGAACGCATGGTACAATAATTTCACCGAAAAGCAAATTCAGATACAATATAAAACTGTATCGCGATCACAAGTATGAGAGGAGAGTTTTTTATGAGCAGACTGAGAACGCCCGAAGTCGAAGTTATCCGCTTCAATGAAGCCGATGTCATCGTGGCAAGCGGCACGCTGAGGCTTACCAATTTCACTGATAGTGAACCCAAAAATGCTACCGGAGTTTATAAGGGTTACACTTATGTTAATGATGGTTCTGGTGATATTAATGCTTTCATCAGCTATATTAATCAGGATCATCCCGGTGACATAAATGTAGACAATGCCAATGGTATGTCAGGTAATATTGGGTTTGTTTTTCTTAATGAAGAAACCCAGACGGACTATGATGGTATATATACATGGAGCGACGGTCGTTTCGTGAGAACAACCCGCTTCCAGTGACCCAACAATAATAACCACTTCGCAGCTGTGGGCGCGGCTCACGGCTGCTTTTTTATGGAGGACTCAGAATGAAACTAGCAGTCGAAATGACAGTCATGGAGCTTGACGGCGAATGGAATGCGGTCAGTGTGGGCGATGATGCCACGAAATTTCGCGGTATGCTGCGGCTCAACGAAAGCGGCGCGGAGATACTCAAACTTTTGACAGAAGATACCACACCCGAAGAGGTACACCGTATACTCTGTGAAAGGCATCCCGAATCCACTGCCGACGAGGTGGGGCATATCGTTGCGGATTTCCTCAACACACTGCTGAAAGAGGGACTGCTGATCGACTGATACGGTCATCGGCAGACCATAACCATATAACACGACTGTGAACGCTCTCTCCCCCGTTTGGGAGAGGGCGCTTTTTTGCGGGCATAACGCCATAAACAGCAAAAGCGGCTGAAATCGCTCTCAACCGCTTCAAACAGAACATCTTTTATTAAAGTATACCCGACTCACGGCAGCCAGCCTGCCGCTTACCGAAAGACAATGCGTCCAAATGTTGGCATCCGCCTTTATCCTTTTGCCGCCCTGTGTGCATGGATGCCGCCGTCCACGAAAAATCCGATGACATCATAGGCAGCCGAATAGATGATAAAACCTAATACTAATGATGAAGCATAAGATATGTAATCAAATCTGTTCAGCGAACTGTTCGGGAACCATTTGCCAAGCTCTATCGCCTTATATATGATACCCGTGATGCCCGTTCCCATGAGGAACCACGCCAGCATATACACAGCCTTTTCCATAGCGTCATCTATCTTATTTGAACCTGTAACTTTTCTGTATATCGCGGAGGCAGCCATAGGCACAACGAACCATTCTGCCAAAAGTATCAGGTGTACGAACGAATAGCTGCCCAAAAACAGGTCTGTCAGAATAAATATCACCCATCCGATCACGTTTGCGATAAATGTGAATATCAACATAGCTGCCATTTTGATCTTCCTTTCTTTTTAAAATATTGTCACACTATTCCGCTTTTGTTAATTTCCAATGGAATTTTTAATACTCTGTTTAAATTCTAAATTAATTATAGCATATTTCACAAAACTTTTCAAGATTTATTTTACATAACTTCCATTAGGATTTTTTCGGATCTATTTGTGCATAGTGTTTAATACGCTCCATCATTTCCCTAATTTATGGGATTTTATACCATATATTGGTATGTAATCGATTTATTCATGAAACAACTTTCATATTTTACAATATATGAAACGGAATTGTGAATTTGCACGCCATGTATGAAAGCTATATGTTTATTCAAAGTTATTAATGTTAAATCACTTAAACAAAGTCACATAATATGTCAGAATTTTAACAATACGTTTATAAACACGCATCAGCGTGCTTCTCATTATTTAACAATTTTAACCTCATACACATTTTGCGACACAGTTCGCAGAAAAACTTATAACTTACCCTTTGACAAAACAGGAATAATATGATATACTATCAATGTACTTAACAGTAAGGAGGTCACGCCTGTGGCGATCGATAAAAAAGGCACAAAGCAGATAGCCGATAACCGCAAGGCGCGGCACGACTATTTTATACTGGAGACCATAGAGTGCGGCATTGAACTTGTCGGCACGGAAGTCAAGTCCATACGCAAAGGCGGCGTCAACCTGAAAGACAGCTGGTGCAGCGTGGACGACGGCGAGATGTGGGTCAAGGGTATGCATATAAGCCCCTATGAACAGGGGAATATATTCAATAAGGATCCCCGCAGGGTGCGCAAGCTGCTGCTGCACAAGCGGGAGATAATGAGGCTTTTCGGACAGGTCCAGCAGGAGGGTCTGGCGCTGATACCGCTGTCATTGTATTTCAAGGGCAGCAGAGTGAAAATGGCACTGGGTCTGTGCAAAGGTAAAAAGCTGCACGACAAGCGCGACGATATGGCAAAGAAAGCCGCCGACCGCGAGATCGAGAGGGCGCTGAAGGACAGGCAGAACTACTGATATGAAGTCAAAAAAGAAGCTTTCTGTTTCTCTCGCCTTTCCGCTGGCACTCATCATATTAAACGCATTTATCGGAGTTGTGCTGATAATATTCTCCTTTTCCTCAGCGTCAAGGCTTTACCGCGACATAGGCGCACTGCCCTGGCGCGATCCAAAAATACAGGAGATCATTTACCCTTCCGCAAGTCACAGCAGTGAAGATATAGCTCTGGCACGGGATGCCGTAATACGAACCTATGAGGACGAATGGCACACCTACAACGGGGTGTATATGCTGGAGCTTACCTATTATGATGATTTCGATGCCGAAAAACAGGCTGATAACGACGGCGAGTGGATATATTTCAAATCAAGGGTCTACACAGGCTTCGGCAGCGACGTCGCGAAGGAAAACAAAGGCAGAAGACAATATGTCTACTGGGCAGCAGAAAAACAGCCTGACGGCAGCTGGGTATGTCACGGCTGCGGGGAACTCACGGAAAACATATACGGATATGATTTTCTATCTTGATACAGACAAGGTAAAACGACATGAAGATCAAGAATTTTGCAAGGACAGTAACTAAAGCATTGCTGATCGTTGTGATCGGAGCGGTTGCTTTGATCGTATGCTTGCTGGTTTTTAGTAATATAAGATACAATAAGGCAACTACAGGGATCACCGATGACAACAGACTCAGGATAACTGCAAATGTCGGCACAGGTTCTCTCGGATCCGGAAGCAGCACCTATACTGTGGAAAATGAAAAAGTAATGACATTTGACAGCGAAGAACACCTGGAAAACGGTATCGGTCCGGGCATGGATTGCAAGCATCTTTACTATTTCAGACCTGTTTCCGAAGGCAAAACGACAATAACCATAAACTACCGTAATTTCCATGAGGATACCGTAAGGTCACGCACATACGATGTGACGGTAGGTGGCGATATGTCTGTGACATACACCGAAAGCGCCGAGAAAATAGTGAAAGAATAAACTTGCAAAGGGAACTGTTCCCTGTTGTGTCTGCAAAAAACGGATACATTGCAAAGTAATCTATTCGGTGTTTATTTAAGCTAAATCTACTTCGTAAACAAAATGGAAATCCTCGCAAATGTAAGCGCAGGAGTGAAACGACGAAGCGACCGAAGACAAAAAGAAAAGGGGATGTAAAGGTTTCGACGGGGGTCTTGAAGGACGATAAGCGAGTGGAGGAGCGCACTCTCCTTAAACGGCGTACGTTTTAAAATTAGACGACAACGATAATTTTGCAATGGCAGCCTAAGGGCAGCCCGTCTTGCCTGAGAGTACCACGGCTCGGGTAAAGGCGTCGACTAGTGGTGAACGTCAGCGGGCGACGGCTGTGACCCGCTGATGTATTACAGCCTACCGACCCGACAGGCGTGTCCGTTTGCCTGCGGTTAGGGAAAGGGCGCAAGCCGAAATAACCGACTAGACTCGTAGAAATTCGTGTGAATGGGCTTTCGGACAGGAGTTCGATTCTCCTCATCTCCACCATATATTCCCCCGACAAAGCGTCGGGGGATAATTTTTTGCCCATAAATAATATGAACTATAATATAACACAAAAGCACCACAGCCTGAGCTATGGTGCTTGATCTCTGTTATATAAATAATTATTTGCCGAAGCAGTCCACAACGATCAGACCCCAGTCTGCGGATACTTCGTATACCATAAGAGCACCGTCAGACGATTTGTACCAGAGGTTCGTCATGCTTGTACCGTAACTCTCGGTGTTGCTTTCCTTGACGGGAGTGCCGTAAGCTGCCTTTATATCGTCAGCAGTTGCGCCCCATGTCAGACCCTTGTACAGCTGCAGAGAAGGCAGAGAAGTCTCGCCCTTTTTCTTGGCATCGGGTATCGTGAACGATGCGCCCTTTGACGGACCCGCAACTATGTAGGAATTGGGATATGCGGAATTTTCATACTGCCTTGAAGAGGAACCTATCGCCCAGCCTGCGGGAACATCTATGCCGCCGCTGACAAAAGTGGTGTTATCATAGGTCTTGCCGTCAAACACAAGCTGCTGCTCGTTTTTGAGGTCAGCTGTGACAGGTGCGTTGGTATCGGGCTTTGATGTAGTAGTTGTAGTGGTAGCTTCACCGCCTGCCGACTGGCTGTCGATCTCGGGCTTGGAACTGTCGCTGAATCCCGAGAATGCAGTGATATCGGGTATCTCGGCTTCTATGCTGGACATCATAGCATCCAGCGATGCGTCAAAATCTTCGGGGAGAGTAGTCACCGCAGGAGTCTCAGAGCTGTCTTCGGGCTTTGCCTCAGACTCTGTCTTTTCCTCTTCCTTTACTTCGGGCTCTTCCTCAGCTTCGGAAGCCTCCGCCGCTGTGGTAGTCGTAGTGGTAGTCTCCGCACTGTCTGCCTTTTCGCTGTCAGCGTTCTCGGTGTTACCGCAGCCTGCAGCGGACATCGCCATCATAAGCACAGTCATGCCCAGTGCGATCTTTCCGATGGTAGTATTTCTGCTGTTCTTTTTCATGTTGATCTTGTCCTTTCTTTATCATATAATTCATTAATTGATAACTCTTTGATAACACAGAAATTATACCACTTCCCGAAACCGTTGTCAATATTCACATATCTCTATATCAAAATAAAAGCAGAATGACCAATTAAACTCGAACGGCTGAAATTCTCATTTATGCATCCCGCAGATTTTTGATGAAATCCTTGTGACAACGCCCTCACAATACTCACTTATTTGCCCATAAAACGAACAAAGCGGAGAGTTTGCACACTCTCCGCTTATCATTATTCTATCAGTCAAATCTCTCGTCGATAACGCGGGCAGTCTTCTTCATGCTTCTGGGAAGCACTCCGATCTCGACTACCTTGACTATCGGCGTGAAGCCTATCTTGCTCTTCACGCGGTCGGCTATGCGCTTTGCCAGCTCAGCAAAATCAACATGACCGTTGGTCTCTACATATATACGCATCGTGTCCTTGCCGTCCAGGTGAGATATGCGTATCTGGTACTCGCTGGAGATCTCCTCGAACTCGGCAAGCACTTCCTCGATCTGGCTGGGGAATACGTTTACGCCCTTGATCTTCATCATATCATCAGTTCTGCCCTTGATGGTGTCTATGCGGGGATAGCTCCTGCCGCAGGGACACTCTCCGGGAATGATGCGGGAAAGGTCGTGAGTTCTGTAACGTATCAGCGGTGCGCCCTCCTTAACGAGAGTGGTGATGACGATCTCGCCCCACTCGCCGTCGGGTACATTCTCGCCTGTCTTGGGGTCGATTATCTCAAGATACAGATAGTCGTCCCATATATGCATACCCGTGTTGTGCTCGCAGTTTATGCCGATACCTGGTCCGTATATCTCGGTGAGACCGTAGATATCATAAAGCTCGATGCCCAGTTCGGTGGATATGCGCTCACGCATCTTGTCAGACCATCTCTCCGAACCGATAACGCCCTTTTTCAGGTGTATCTTGTCCTTGATGCCGCGTTTCTGTATCTCCTCAGCCAGCAGCAGCGCATAGGAAGATGTGGAGCAAAGCACGGTAGTCTCCAGCGCCTGCATCATTTCCAGCTGCTTGTCGGTATTTCCGGGACCCATAGGCACTGCCATCGCACCCAGTTTCTCGCAGCCGTTCTGGAAGCCGATACCAGCCGTCCACAGACCGTAGCCGGGAGTTATCTGTATCCTGTCCTTGTTGGTGATGCCTGCTACCTCGTAGCAGCGCTTGAACATCTCGCCCCAGTCGTCAACGTCCTTAGCGGTGTAGGGTATGATAACGGGAGTGCCCGTAGTTCCCGAAGATGAGTGTATGCGCACTATCTCCTCCTCAGGCGCAGTCATCAGTCCCAGCGGATAAGCATCGCGGAGATCCTTCTTCTCGGAGAAGGGCAGTTTCGCAAAGTCCTCAGGGGTCTTTACTTCGGTGATACCTGCCTCCTCCAGCTTTTTGCCGTAAAAACTGTTTGAAGCGATCAGCGCACGGATACGGTCATTGACCTGTGCAAGCTGCGTTTCGTTTATTTGCATGGTTAGTCCTCCTTGTAGATAAAATTGCCGACATATATTATAGCACATTTCCCCAAAAAAGTAAAGATATCTTGGAAGAAATTCTTTACTTATGCCGTGTAAGCATATTTATCGGGGGAAATGATGCCATCTGACGGATGCAAAGACCTTCGGTGCAGTGAGAGGTGATATCATCATGCACAAAAAGCTGCGGCAAAGTTATGATACCTACCTATTGAAAAAGTGAAACAAATGTGGTACAATATGAAACAGACATATGATAAGCGAGGTGCAGCCATGAATATTTCAGAATTTGCAAAAATTGCAGGAGTATCAAAGTCCGCAGTAAGCCGCTATTTCAATGACGGCTACCTGAGTGACGACAAAAGAGCGCTGATAGAAAAGGCTATCGAGGAAACGGGTTATTCTCCGGGAATATCGGCACATTCAGCCAGCAAGCGGGTGACCAAGCTGGTGGGCGTTATCATACCCAAGCTGTCCAGCGAGAGCATATCCAGAGTGGTGGACGGCATATCAGAGGTACTCACAGCAGAAGGCTTCGACCTGCTGCTGGTCAACACCTCAAACGACGTAAACAAGGAGATAGCTTCGCTGGAACTTTTCCGCAACAAGCACGTTGACGGCGTTATACTGCTGGCTTCCATATTCACCGAGACCCATCTTTCGGTACTCAGCAAGATGAAAGTACCCGTAGTCATCGCGGGACAGCAGCTGAAAGGCTTCAACTGCGTGTGCCACAGCGACGAGAATGCCGCCTACGCCCTCACCAAGCTGATGCTGGACAAAGGGCGCAGCAAGCCTGCCGTGATAGGCGTTACCCATGATGACCTTGCAGCAGGCAAAGCCCGCTGGGACGGCTTCTACAGGGCAGTGGCGGAGGCAGGACTTAGTGTACCCCGGCGTTTCACGGAAGTAGCCCTGTTCAATATGGACTCGGGATACGAAAAGGCAGCGAATATCTTCTCGGGGAACGTTAAGCCCGACTGTATATTCTGCGCCACCGACAATATCGCGATGGGCGTGCTGCTCTACTGCCGTGAAGCGGGGATAAAGGTGCCCGAAGACGTGATGATAGCCTCCGTAGGCGACAACCGAAGCGGGCGTGTGGCGTATACCACCCTAACTACCGCCCACCTGCACTACAAGACAGAGGGCATCAACGCGGCGCGTATGCTGCTGAGAGAGCTGAAAAGCAGCGATATGGTGACAAAAACTCTACAGCTGGACTTTGAGATAATCGAGCGCGGTTCAACGGGCGGATGTGAAACTGTGTGAAACCTACTGAATATAATTTCAGATTTCTTGCATCCCGTCAATAGACTTCGGGCTTATCCTGTGATATACTAAACTCAAGATAAAAAACGTTCCACAGGGCTCCTGCTGAAAGATACAGCGCTGCCCGCAAATATACGAAAGGAGTATGTTGTATGGATCATAGGAAATGCGCGTCAGAGATACTGGACGCCATCGGCGGCAGGGAAAACCTTGCAAGTGCAGCTCACTGTGCTACCCGCCTGAGGCTGGTCATCGCTGATAACGGAAAAGTCAAAAAAAGCACACTGGAAGAACTGGACGGAGTTAAAGGCGTATTTGAAGCGGCAGGACAGCTGCAGATAATCATCGGCACAGGAACGGTAAATAAGGTGTACGATGAATTCATCTCACTGGCGGGCATTGAAGCGGCTTCAAAGGAAGACGTGAAAAAGGCTGCCGCCGCTAAAAGCCCCTTCTACAAGCGGGCAGTAAAGACACTGGGCGATATCTTCGTGCCCATCATCCCCGCCATCGTTGCGACGGGTCTGCTGAACGGACTGCTGGGCGGTCTCAGCAGAGCTTTCCCCGATATGGCGAACTCGCAGTTCTTTACACTGCTCAACATTTTCTCAAATGCCGCGCTGGTGTTCCTGCCGATACTGATAGCTGTAAGTGCCGCAAAGATATTCGGCGGAAATCAGTATCTCGGCGCAGTAATAGGCATGATAATGATACACCCCGACCTCGTCAATGCATGGAGCGTGAGCTCAGGCGCGGAGACAACTACACTGTGGTCATGGTTCGGGCTGTGGGATATACAGAACACAGGCTATCAGGGACACGTCATACCCGTGATCATAGCTGTACTGCTGATGAGCACGATAGAGAAATGGCTGCATAAAAAAGTCCCCGATATCATCGACCTGTTCGTCACACCGCTGGTGTCTGTACTCGTTACAGCATTCCTCACGATGACAGTCATAGGTCCCGTATTCTCACAGGTGGAGACATGGGTGCTTGACGGCGCAAAGGCACTTATCGCCATCCCTCTCGGAATAGGCGCATTCATAATGGGCGGCGTGTACGCCCCCACCGTAGTTGCAGGCGTACACCACATGTACAACGCCATCGAGCTTGCAATGATAGCCGATAACGTTCAGAACACCTGGATGCCTATAGCTACTGCCGCTAACGTGGCACAGGGCGCTGCCGCACTTGCTGTCGCTTTCAAGACCAAGCAGCAGAAGACCAGATCCCTTGCATTCCCCGCTTCCCTTTCGGCTTTCATGGGCATTACCGAACCCGCTATATTCGGTGTAAATGTAAGGTATGTAAAGCCTTTTATCGCGGGCATGATAGGCGGTGCCTGCGGTGCAGCAGTGGCTTCGCTGATGAAGGTATATGCTACAGCTAACGGCGTTACAGGTATATTCGGCTTCCTCATCACCACCGACTGCTTTGTGGGCTATCTGCTGACATTCCTTGTGGCAGCCGCAGTAGCATTCGTACTTTCCTATATAATGTACAAGGATCCCGAAGATGCCGAAAAGACCGAAACCGCTCCCCGCAATGACAGCACAGTCAAAACCGAGATCAAGACTTTTGACACCGATTTCATATACTCGCCCCTGAAAGGCACCGCAGTGGCTATGGCAGATGTTCCCGATGAGACCTTTGCCACTGAAGTACTGGGCAAGGGCACAGCAGTACAGCCCACTGAGGGCAAGGTCGTGGCACCTGCGGACGGCGTTGTAAGTATGCTGTTCGATACCCATCACGCCATAGGTCTTACACTTGACAACGGCGCAGAACTGCTGATACACATAGGCATAAACACAGTCGAGCTCAACGGAGAGGGCTTCACCGCACATATTTCCGACGGCGAGCGCTTTACCGCAGGACAGACACTGATAACTTTTGACAAGGCTCTGATCGAAAGCAAGGGCTACAAGACGATCACACCTGTTATACTGACTGAGCCCGATAATTATGTAACGATAGAAAAGGCAGCCGACGGAAAGGTTGACTTCCTTGACAAACTGATAGCTGCAAAGAAGGCTTGATACTATGAAAAACGACCTTAGACAAAAGCTGCATATCGAGCCCCGCAAAGGCTGGCTCAACGACCCCAACGGGCTCAGCTTCTTCAAAGGAGAATACAGGGTGTACTTTCAGTACTCCCCCGACAGTGCATACGGCGACGGTGATAAATGCTGGGGCTGTCTTCACGGCAGAGATCTGTTCCACCTGACTTATGAGGGAACGGTAATCCTTCCCGACCACCCCGACGACCGAAACGGCGTATATTCGGGCTGCGGACTGGTAAAGGACGATCTGCTGTATCTCTTCTACACGGGCAACGTCAAGGAGGAGGGCGAACATGACTATATCACTTCGGGCAGAGGTGCGAACGTCATGCTTGTGACCACCGAGGACGGCATACACATGAGCGAAAAGCGGACACTCCTGCGAAACAGCGATTATCCGGACTACTGCTCCTGCCATGTCCGCGACCCGAAAGTATGGGAAGAGGACGGCAGGTACAGGATGGTGCTGGGGGCAAGGACACTGGAAGACAAGGGCTGTGTGCTGTTTTATACCTCCGATGACCTGACGGACTGGAGATTTGAGAAAGCGGACAGCGTGCCCGACTTCGGATATATGTGGGAATGCCCCGATGTGATAGATGTGGGCGGACACAGATTTCTCGGCATATCGCCACAGGGGCTGAAACACGGGGAATATACCCATCAGAATGTGTATTCCGCAGGATATTTCAGATACGATGACACCCTCAAGGAATTTGAGGAATGGGACTACGGCTTCGACTTCTACGCCCCCCAGACCTTTACCGCCCCCGACGGCAGGGTGATACTCATAGGCTGGATGGGCATAGGAGATATCCCCTACACAAATCCCACCACCGAAATGGGCTGGCAGCACTGCCTGACTCTCCCCCGCGAGCTCACTCTCCGCAGTGACGGTGGGATAATACAGCGCCCGATACGGGAGCTGAACGGCAGAAAAGGAATACCCGCCGCTCTGAAAGACGGCGTGCCGCTGATGACACAGTTGCCGTTCTATCTGGCATCATTTGCACCGAATGAGGGCTTTTCACTGGATATCGGCGGTATGCTGGAGCTTTCATTCGAGGGCGGCATATTCAGTATGCGCTTTACTGACAGCAAAGCGGGCGGCGGCAGAGACATACGCCGTGTTAAGCTCGGAAAATTCACAGGCATGGAGATCATCGCGGACATGACTTCTGTGGAAGTGTTCCTGAACGGCGGAGAAAAGGTCATGAGCACCCGCTTCTATCCGCAGGATACGGAACTGTCTATCACGGGACACGGCATAGCGGGAAGCGTTTATACGCTGAAAGGGATGGAGGTGCATTACAATGGCTAGAGATATGCTCATCGCCATAGGCGAAGCGCTCATCGACTTTATACCCGACAAGACGGGCTGTGATTTTTCTGAGGTGACTTCCTTTGCCCCGAAGGTGGGCGGTGCTCCCGCCAATGTATGCGGCGCTTACGCAAAGCTTGGGGGCAGGACAAGGATGCTGACTCAGCTGGGTGATGACCCTTTCGGGCACAAGATATATGACGAACTGACCGCCTGCGGGATAGATATGGGCTGTGTAAGTATGACCGACAAGGCAAATACTGCGCTGGCATTCGTAAGTCTCGGCAGTGACGGCGGCAGGACGTTCTCATTCTACCGCAAGCCTTCGGCGGATATGCTGTATTCCCCCGAAAATATCCGACAAGAGTATTTTGAAGGAGCCTACGCACTTCACTTCTGTTCGGTAAGTCTGGGAGATTTCCCGATGAAGGAAGCCCACAGGAAAGCCATCACCGCCGCGCGGAAAAGCGGAGCGCTCATCAGCTTTGACCCCAATCTCAGGTTCCCGCTGTGGGAGAGCCGCGAAGCACTGATACGGACGGTGAGAGAATTCATACCCCTGGCTGATATCGTAAAGATATCCGATGAGGAGCTCGGCGCCATAACAGACGAGGACGATATAGAAAAGGCTCTGCCTAAGCTGTTCACGGGGAACGTGAAAATGGTTATATACACCTGCGGCAGTAAGGGCGCTTATGCTTTCACCAAAAAAGAACGTGCTTTTGCGAAGAGCGAAAAGGTGAGAGCGTTCGATACCACAGGTGCGGGGGACGGCTTTATAGGGTCATTCCTGTGGAAAATGCACCGCCTTGGCATTACTGCCGGAACTCTTTCCGATATGAGCCGCGAACAGCTGGCGGGATGCCTTGAATACTCAAATAAATTCTGCGCAGTCAGCATACAGGAGCCGGGCGCGATAGCTTCCTATCCGACGGCTGATGAAATGGATGCTTATATGCGCTGACCGACAGATCATTATTACAAAGGAGTTGTTGTTTATGAAAAAGTTCAGCTACACCATCACGGATGCCATCGGTATCCATGCCAGACCCGCAGGCAATCTCGCCAAGCTGGCAAAGTCCTTTGCGGGCACAAAGATAATGATAGAAAAGAGCGGCAAAAGTGTTGACGTCACCAAGCTGATGATGCTGATGGGACTGGGTGTGAAGTGCGGTGATACCGTTGAGTTCACGGCAGAGGGACCCGATGAGGAAGCGGCAGCAGCGGCAGTGGAAGAATTCATGAAAGCCAATCTGTAATAACGAAAGGAGGCGGCGGATATGAAGCGATTCAAGGGCAAAGGCGTTTACGGTGCGATAGCTGTGGGAGCGGTCTCGGTATACAAGCGGCAGAATACTGATGTCCGCCGCACACATATCGAAGATACGGCGGCTGAGATTGCCCGTGTAGAGGAAGCCAAGGCTATGGCGGTGGAACAGCTTTCGGAGATATACGAAAAGGCGCTGAAAGAAGTGGGTGAGACCCATGCGCAGATATTCGAGATACACATGATGATGCTGGAGGATGACGACTACAACGAGTCGATACGCAGCATAATCGAGACACAGTCGGTGAATGCGGAGTACGCGGTGGCTGTGACTTCGGACAATTTCTCGGATATGTTCGCCTCAATGGACGATGCCTATATGCAGGCAAGGGCGGCAGATGTCAAGGACATCTCCGACAGACTTATAGCCTGCCTTTCGGGGGACAGCGGAGAGACTTCGGACAGCGGCGGCAGTATGATAGTTTGTGCGGATGACCTCGCCCCCAGTGAAACGGTCTCCCTTGACAAGGAGAGAGTGCTTGCTTTTGTTACAGCCTTCGGTTCATCAAACTCCCACACCGCCATACTTGCAAGGAACATGAACATACCTGCTGTAATAGGTGCGGGAGAGGGATTTCTCGATGAGATAAAGGACGGCATGAAGCTGATAGTTGACGGTCACACAGGCGAACTGATACTCGACCCCGACGATGATACCGAAAAGGCTTATCTTGATAAACAGCAGGCTGATGCCCGCAAAAAAGCGCTTTTGCAGGAACTGAAAGGCAAGCCCAACGTCACGAAGGACGGCAGGCAGATCAAGATATTCGCGAATATAGGCGGCGTTGACGGTATAGGTGCGGTGCTTGCCAACGATGCGGGCGGCATCGGGCTTTTCAGGAGCGAATTCCTTTATCTGGAAAGCGAGGACTTCCCCACCGAAGAACAGCAGTTTGCGGCATACAAAAAAGTGCTGGAAAGCATGGCGGGCAAAAAGGTGATAATACGCACGCTGGATATAGGTGCCGACAAGCAGATAGACTATTTCGGACTGGAAAAAGAAGACAATCCCGCACTGGGTCTCAGGGCGATAAGGATATGTCTTACTCGTCCCGAGATATTCCGCACACAGCTGAGGGCGCTGTACAGGGCAAGCGTTTTCGGTGAACTGGGGATAATGTTCCCCATGATAACGAGCGTATCCGAAGTTCAGCGGTGCCTTGATGCCTGCGAGGAAGTAAAAAAGGAACTCACCGCCGAGGGCATACCATTCTCAAAGAATGTGGAGCTGGGCATAATGATCGAAACTCCTGCGGCGGCGGTGATAAGCGACCTGCTGGCACCGCTGGTGGACTTTTTCAGCGTAGGCACCAACGACCTCACTCAGTACACCCTTGCCTGCGACAGACAGAACGCCAGACTGGAGAGCTTTGTTGACACCCACCATGAAGCTGTACTGAGGCTTATAGAACTATCGGCAAAGAACGCTCACGCCAACGGCGCATGGATCGGTATATGCGGCGAACTTGCGGCAGATACCTCACTGACTGAGACTTTTCTGCGCATGGGCATCGACGAACTGAGCGTTTCGGCACCTTTTGTGCTCCCCCTCAGAGAAGCTGTGCGAAACACCAATCTTTCGGGGAAATAGTATAATATCATACACAACAAATACGGGATATGCCTGCTGAAGCATATCCCGTATTTCATTATCATAGCTCAAAGAACTTGTCTCTGAACCATACTTTTTTCACTTCAAAGCTCCTGCCGTCCAGATAGCTGAGACATCCGCTGTCGGTGGTAAAGCGGAAAGTCAGCCTGTAGGAACACAGCGCCTGTGTCTTCACGCCGAAGGCACGGTTCTGCTTGTTGCTGCCGTACTTGCCGTCACCCAGAAGAGGATAGCCCTCATGGGCAAGATGCGCCCTTATCTGATGCGTCCTGCCTGTAACAAGGTCTACTTCCAGCAGTGCCAGCCCCGACTGTCTGTTCTCGGAGAGTACGCGGTACTTGGTTATCATGGTCTTGCTGCCCGCAAAGGGTTTGTCCTCCACGCGGACTACCTTTGTCTTTTCATCGCGGCGGTGGAAGGCTTTAAGTTCGGCTGACTTTTTCTGCGGTATACCCACAGTCACGCAAAGATACAGCTTTTCCAGCTCCCTGTCCTTGACCTTCTGATTGAGTATACGCAGGCTCTCGGCATTTTTGGCGCATATCACTATGCCCGAAGTATTGCGGTCTATGCGGTTGCAAAGTGCGGGCGTGAAGCTGAGTTCGCCGTCGGGGTCGTACTCGCCCTTGTCGTAGAGGTAGTGGAGCACGCGGTCTATCAGGGTATCCCTTTCGCCGCTCTCGTCCTCATGCACCACAAGTCCGCAGGGCTTGTCGCACAGCAGGATATTCTCATCCTCATAGACTATCTCCACATCCTTCGGCGCATTGAGGAAACTGTGCTGCGCATCGCGGTCTTCGGGGAAAAACTCGTCATTGATATACAGCTGCACGCTGTCGCCCTCACACAGCTTTGTGCTTATCTCACAGCGCTTGCCGTTGAGCTTTATCCTTTTCAGCCTGATGTACTTGTACAGCAGATTTTTAGGCAGCGCAGGCACAGCCTTTGTCAGGAACTTGTCCATCCGCTGTCCCGCGTCATTCTTGTTTATTGTAAATTCTCTCATTGCTTTTCTACTTTCGTCGGTTTGTCCTTTAGATCGCAGCGTTTGCGCGAATGCCGCCCGCGTCATTCTTGTTTATCGTAAATTCTCTTCATAGCATTTCTGCTTTCGTTCGTTTATACTGCACCGTTTTTTCGGTACTGTATAGAATTATAGCAGAAACCCCCGCGCATTTCAAGTGTTTTACCGCGAAAAATCTCACCCGTTCCAAAAACTCCAATGGGCACCGAGAACCCGAACGGACAAAAGTTAAGGGCTGCCGAAGCAGCCCTCTCGTATTCATCAGAACATATTACTCAGAGTGTTATCTACCGCAGTGCTGAGATCGATGTCGTCATCGAAAACATCCTCGTAAGTAAAGGGATCGGTCAGCAGCAGGTGGAACTTGTATCCGCCCAGATACTCGGCTTCGTAGTTGATATCCTCAACGTCCTTGAGAAGTGTGCCGTCGCTGAGTGCTGTCTGCGCCAGTACTTCCTCCAGATCAAATGCCTTTATGCCGATGCCGTCAAAATAGAGGTATGTAACTATCGGATAGTTAACAGCTCTTGCGGAGTGGTTCGAGAACAGCATTATGCCGCCGTCATCCAGTGCAAAATGGCTGTTGCCGCCGTTTGCCTCACGGTAGTTCTCACACTCGAGCCAGCTTTGTCCGTTGTCGGTGGAGTTGTATACCTTGTAATATACGCTGCCCGCAGCTGCGCCGCCTTCCATGGATACTATCGCGTAAGCCTTGCCCTCCTGATATACATTAGCCATACCCAGATCGCAGAGCTCCTTGAAAGTATGTCCGTCCTCAAAGGTGTGATCGGCTATCTGCGAGATCCATACCTCATGTTCGGAGATCACAGGCTCCTTCACCTCAGGCTCGGAATCGTCCTTTTCAGCCGCTGAGCTGTCATCGGGCTCGGATTCTGCGGACTCTTCCTCTTCGGTAGTGGTCTCTTCGGGCTCATATACCTCTTCTTCGGATGTGGTCTCCTCAGGGATAGCTATCTCTTCGGCAGCTGTAGTCTCAGCGGCGGAAGATGTATCATCGGAACCGCCAACGTTTCCGCAGGATGCGAGGGATGCTGTCATAATAAGCGCTGCAAGCAGTGCTGCTGTCATTTTTCTGTTCATTGTTTTGTCCTCCGTTCGGTCAGCCCGATCTCTGTATGGTCGGACCGTAATTTTTACAGATAATATTGTAGCACTATTCTCAGGCGATGTCAATTACGATTTGATGTCAATTTACACAATAATTCAGGGGTAATTTGTAAGATATAATAATTTGTTTTTTACATTATTGCTTGAAAAGGCGGTAATAATATTGTATAATATATATAACTTCACCGCAGCAGCGGCAGACATACATGGCAGTTTTTTTACCCATTTGTAACCTGCTCACGCGGCGTGATATGTGTTACAGGAGATGAGGACAATGAAAAAGACGCTTTTCTGCGACGGCTGGGAGTTCAGCAAAAATAAACTCGGGACAGAGTATGACAAAGCCGATGGCTGGAAAAAAGTGGATATACCCCATGACTGGCTGATATACAACCCCCGCGATCTTTACGAGGACTCAACGGGCTGGTACAGGAAAAAGCTGCACCTCACTCCCGACGGAAAACGGCGTTCGCTGAGATTTGAAGGGGTATATATGGACTCTGCGGTGTATGTCAACGGCGTGAGGGCAGGCGGCAACAGGTACGGCTACACCACATTTGATACCGACATCACCGAGTATCTCCATGAGGGCGAGAACCTTATCACTGTGCGGGTGGAGCATCAGGATCCCAATTCACGGTGGTATTCGGGTGCGGGCATATTCCGCAAAGTCTGGCTGAATGAATACTCGCAGGAGCATATACTTCAAGACGGCGTGTATATCTCCGCCGACATTGACGGCAGTGTGACCATGACCGTTGAGACAGAGCGCCCCGAAAATGTGCCTGTACACAGTCTTTCGCTGAGAGCCGCGATATATGAGATAGGCACAGGGGACGAAAAAGCGCAGGCAGAGATATACTGTCCCTGCAATGCCGCCGACATCAGCATTATGCCGCAAACTGTGGTGCGCGGGGGATGCAAATACTCGGTGAACACGCTGAAACTCGATATTGACGACCCAATGCTGTGGGATATCACCGACCCGATGCTTTACCGCTATGAAGTGACACTGTTCAAGGGTGAGGATATCATCGACACCGCAGAAGGCAGATTCGGCTTCCGAAAGACCGAAATGACCTGCGATAAGGGCTTTTTCCTAAATGGCAGGCACGTTAAGATACACGGAGCGTGTATGCATCACGATCTCGGTGCGTTGGGGTCTGCGGTCAACAGGCAGGCGACAAAGCGCCAGCTGGAAAAGCTGCGTGAGATGGGGGTCAATGCCATACGCACCAGCCATAATCCGCCGTCGGTGGAACTGCTTGAACTGGCGGACGAGACAGGCTTTATGATACTGGATG
>NZ_CAMHRZ010000018.1 GCF_946187255.1 uncultured Ruminococcus sp. | reverse complement strand
TTAAATGAAAAGTGACGAGCCGGCACTGTGGATGAGCCGGACGGTTCATGAAAATGTATTATGGAGGTCTTTAAACATGAAGATGACAAAAATCGCTACCAAATGCGCAGCTGTCCTTTGTGCAGCAGCTATCATGCTTCCCGCAGTTGGCGCTGCTCCCGCTTCCTTCGTTCTCGGCGGTGCCGGCAATGTTATCGTAGCCAGCGCAAGTGAGACAGGCGACACCTATGTTCCCGTCGGTGAAAAGTTCACCTTTGATATCTCTATGCCCTCAGATTATCTCGGCAGCAATTCTCTGAGCGACTTCACTTTCCAGTGGTATTACAGCGATACTCAGAGCGGCACTATGTCCTGGAACAAGATCAGTGGTGCTACCGGCACTTCTTACAGCGACACAATGACCAGCGCAAAGAATATGAGACACTACAAGGTTGAAGTTACCAATACCAAGAACGGTGAAAAGCACGACTTAGACTGGTTCCCCATGAGGACAGTTACCTCCAACTTCGTTACAACTAAGCTGGGTACTGCTTCTACTGAGACCAAGAACGGCAAGACCTACGTTAAGGTCCCTGTAACTGTTTCCGGTCTGTACAAGAACCTGCTGACAGGTTATACCTATGAGCTGAAGTACGATTCTAAGGTATTCGATTCCATCACATTCGTTGACAGCACCAAGCTGAGCGACAAGGATGAGTACGACGTTGAAGCAGGCGATTACATTGTCTGCGCTTGTGCTGAGGAGCCCGTAACTGTTTCCAGCGGCAATATCGGCTACTTCTATCTGGGCGTTAAGAGCGGTGCTACCTACAACGGTTCCACCATTTCTCTGGTGACTAATGACCTGACCGCTTCCGGCAGCAGTATAAACGGTGTTATCACATACGGTACTTCTACTTCAAGCACTAAGATCAGCACAGGCGGATCTACTACCACTAACCTGTATCCTGTAGTTCAGACTCAGGTCAAGGATCACAAGATCGGCTTCAAGTGGAACAAGATCCAGGGCGCTGAGAAGTACGGTATCGGTGTATATCAGGCTAACAAGTGGGTCGTTAAGAAGCAGGTTGACAGCAGCGTAACTACTTGGACTTCACCTCAGGTCGCTAACGGTACATACAGACTGGTTGTACTGGCTAAGGTTAACGGTCAGTGGGTAAGCGCTGATGTATTCAAGCACTCCTTCTATGTAACCGTTAAGTAATTCAGCGACGACTGATATTATCATATAGTATTTATTTCGGCAGCTTCTTCGGGAGCTGCCGTTTTTTTGCTGCCTTTTTTCGGCATAACAAAAGGCACCCTCCGAAAAGGATGCCTTATCATCATCGTTATTAAAGTTCTTCCAGCATTTTCCTGAGATTATTGCAGAAGATGTCGTAGGTGAATTTTGCAAGCACACGTTCTCTGCCCGCATTTCCCAGCTTCTCTCTCAGTTCGGGGTCGTCCGCCAGCTTTTCAAGCGCCTTAGCATACGCCCAGCTGTCGGAGTTCGGGCATTCAAGTCCGGTAACATCACTGACATTTACATAGTTGACACCGCTGCCCTTTATCGTAAACGTCACCGCAGGCTTGCCGAAGTACATACCCTCCGCCAGCGCGATGCCGAACGCCTCATTCTTTGTCACCGACGGGAAGCAGAAGATATCACACGCCAGCAGGCAGGCGATAAGCTCGTTATCGCTGATCTTTCCGAGAAAATGCACTTTGCTGTCACCAGCTGCCGCTTTCATCAGCTCGCCCGTAAGCTCGCCCTTGCCGCCGATAAGCACAGCAAATCGGTCGTCAAGATAACGGCTCGCTTCCACCAGCTTGATGAAGCCCTTGTATGCAGTATGTCTGCCAAGCCCGAAGCATATCACTTTATCCTTATACTTCCTGCGTATCTTCGCCGCCAGCCTTTCGACTTCGGGAGTGACCTTCAGACGTTCGTTGTTTATACAGTTTGGTATCACCGTACACTTGTCTTTATAGCGCCTTAAAAAGGGGCTGCCCTTGATATAGTTCGGGCTTGTGGCGATGACCCTGTCCGCCCTTTCAAGCAGTTCGATATTCTGGCGGTAGAACAGTTTTCCCAGCATCTTCTGCTTGATTATATCAAGATGCCAGTACACCACCAGCTTGAAATCCATATCCTTGTATCTCAGCAGCATCTCCGAAACGAACGGGTTGGGATAATGAAATACCACGATGTCGGGTCTGAAACCCTCCATCACCTTTTTCAGCTCGTTGTAGTAAGTCACCGAAAGTGCCTGCGAAGCCACCTTTACAGCCGTTCCGCAGCGAATGACCTCAACGCCGTCTATCTCATCGTGTACCGTTTCACCGCGATGGGTGGTCATGCCGTCGGTGGTGGAATCCTCATTGAAGCAGATTATCTTCTGCTCATACCCTTCACCGCGCAGCGCAGAGGTGATGTCAGCCGCCACCTCTTCGATACCGCCCATAAACGGATAGTAATACTTGGAAATATGTAAGATCTTCTTCATTATTTCAGCCCCATACAATTATTTGATGTCCGCGCCCGCCGCACACCGACGGATCACACACGCAGATCTATTTATCGCCTGACGGGCAGTGTTCGCTGCCGTATACGATCTTGTCCTTCCTGCTGATATCCTTACCTATCTGCACCTCAAGGATGCTCATATCGGTCTCCGCGATGACAGTATGCTTCATGCCCGCCTTTGCGGACACTGTATCGCCCTGTTTTACGGGTATCTCCTCGCCCTCAATGATAAACCTGCCCTCGCCCGAAAGCACCGTCCACACTTCATCACGGTAATTGTGGCTCTGATAGTTCATGCGGTTGCCCGCAAACAGCTTGATCTTCACCGTCATCGCTTCGGGTTCGGTATCTATGACCGTATACGTTCCCCACGATTTCTCAGCAAAATGCGCCGTACCCGCGATCTTTTCAACATAGGGCTTCATATAGCCGCTGCGCTCTTTGTCGGAAACAAGTATGCCGTCGCCGCTGACAGCTATAACCATATTATGGCACCCCATGCAAAGCACGGGTATTCCCAGCTCGTTAACGACCTGTGTGTTCTCGCAGGTCTCATCCAGCGTAACATCGCCCTTTGAGGGATCAGCCATTACCTCTGTCATCATATTCCAGGTGCCTACGTCCTTCCAGTTGCCCGAATAGCGCACCACCCTTATGGAGTTCTCCTTTTCCACCACCGCGTAGTCAAAGGATATCTTGTTCAGCTTCTCGTAGTTATTCAGTATCTCCTCATAGCTCTCAAAGCCCGTTATATCCTTTACCTTATCGAGGATATAACCCAGCCTGAAGGCAAACACGCCCGCATTCCAGAGAGCGCCCTGTTCGAGATACTTCTTCGCGGTCTCCTTGTCGGGCTTTTCCTTGAAAGACCTGACACGGCTTATCTCCGCCTTTTCTTCGGGAATGATATACCCGTACTTGTCTGAGGGATAGGTGGGCTCGATACCCATGAGCGTGAGTCCCGTATCGTTCTGCAATACAACGTCCTCCAGCGACCTTACGCATTCATAGTAGCTGTTGTCAACATAGGGGTCAACAGGACACACCATTATACACTCGTCCCTGTCCGTCTCCAGCACATCGCAGAGATACGCCGACGCAAGTGCGATGGCAGGGAAAGTGTCCCTTCTGCAGGGCTCGATGCATATAGATACCTTATCACCGAGCTGATTTTTTATAGCACTGACCTGAGTCCGTGAAGTAGCAATAGTTATCCTCGCATCGCTCACAGACTTTATCTGCCTGTAAACGCGCTGGAGCATAGACTCATAGCCGCCTTCATCATTCTTGAAAAGGCGTATGAACTGTTTGCTTTGTATATCATTTGAGAGCGGCCACAGCCTTTTGCCGCTGCCGCCCGACAATAAGATTATGTTCATTCTTTATCCCCCGAACAGAACTTTATATAGTTCTATTTTACAATATTTCTATTACAAAGTCAAGTAACTGGGCTTTAATTTCAGGATATTTATTAACCAATTAAGAAAAATTATACAGCCTCATCCTTCCGGATGCATTATAAGCCCAATGTGCTTTCAGAATGAATAAGTTATATAAACTTATTTTGACAAATATGCCCAAATCATCCACAATTTACATCACTATGTTTTAACATCCTGCGCTGTCAAAGCTCGAAAAGTCCTTGACTTTATGAGTATTATGTGGTATACTATCTTAGATGAAGTATATTATTTAACAAATCATGCGGGGTCTGACACGGGGTCCATTTACCCCTGTAAAAGTATCCTGTAAATGATTACATGGTCTGTCCGCAGGTCGGGAAATTTGTGCGCGGATCATGGCGTTCCATCAAATTCAAAGACTCATTCTGTTCGGTATTTAATACTGCGGTTTAATTTTGTATTAATGAGGAATTAAAAATGACTAATTTAAATGTACAACCTGATGCAACTGTCCTGAGCGGCAACATAGAGATGTCTTCTTTCAGTGAGAAGACCTTGCAGGAAAGCAAGATCACCGTATCTTCCCACGGCATCTATCAAAGCAAACCCGTATACGATGCGATCAAAAGGTTTTTTGACATTGTATGTTCCCTCGTGGCACTGACGGTGCTTTCACCTCTCATGCTTGCCGTAATGGTACTGATCGTGATCGACGATTTCGGCAGTCCCATATATCTGCAGGAAAGAGTGGGAAGAAACGGCAAGATCTTCAAGATCTACAAATTCCGTTCCATGTATAAAAAAGCCGACAAGCGTTTTGAAGAGCTTCTGGCTAAGGACGAGTGCAAAGGCGCTACATTTAAGATAAAGAATGACCCGCGTATAACCAAGATCGGTCATCTAATCAGAAAGACCTCCATCGACGAGCTGCCTCAGCTGATAAATATCCTGAAAGGCGAGATGTCCGTTGTGGGACCCAGACCTTTCATACCCAGAGAGCAGGCACTTCTTCCCGATGAAAGACTTATGGTAAATCCGGGACTTTCCTGCTACTGGCAGATAGGCGGCAAGAATTCTCTGACTAAAGAAGAACAGATCGAGCTTGACAGAAAGTACATAATGGATCGTTCTTTAGCTGTTGATATTAAAATTATCATAAAAACTATTCTTTTTGTATTCAAGATAGGCAATTCCTAAGAAATAAAAGATCCGGTGCAGTTCCGCTGTGATATTGCACCGTTTTTTATGTAATTGACATTTGCGCTTGCAGGCACCCATTTTCCGTGTTTGCAGGCAGCTTTTTGAGATACGGGGTGATTTGATATGAAAAAGGTCGCTGTGGTCGTTTGCCCAAATATAAGGAATTTCGGCAGCGTTTTGCAGTCATACGCCACACAGAAAGCTGTAACAAGGCTCGGGTATGACAATGAGTATATCAAATATGTCAAGACCAAAAAGACCGCATACAAGTATCTTATACAGCTGCTCATCCCATCCATCATGGCTGAGCGCTTTTCGGTGCTGAAGAGGAAGGTCTTCCAGCGCAAGAACAAGACTATGATAGACAGGCGCAACAAGGCTTTCGATGCTTTTGTTGACAAGTATATGGTCGCTTCCCCGAAATATGTGGGTTATGATGAACTCAAAAAGGCTGCGGGCAAATACAGTATGGCTGTTCTCGGCAGCGATCAGGTGTGGAATCCGATAAACAGCGGTTCCGATTTTTATACCCTCAACTGGCTCAGAAAAAGTACAAAGCGTGTGGCTTACGCGCCCAGTTTCGGCGTTTCTGAGGTGCCGACGCTGCTGAAAAGTTCCTATGCCGAATTTCTGAAAAAATTCGACCATATCTCCGTCCGCGAAAAGAGAGGTCAGAAGATAGTAAAGCAGCTGACAGGCAGACAGGTGCCTGTGGTATGCGATCCCACACTGCTTTTCAAGGCTGAGGACTGGGACGAGATAATGCCCGAAAAGCCTGTGGCAGAGGGAAAATACATATTCTGCTATCTTCTCGGCAACAGGAACGAACCGCGCAAATGCGTCCTGAAACTTGCAAAGAAGACCGGGCTGCCCATCGTGATGATGCCCTTTTTCGGTGAGATATCGGAGTACGACTACAAGCTGAAAGCAAAGTTCGTGGATAACCCCGATCCCTCGCATTTTGTGAACGCGATAAAAAACGCCGAATATGTATGCACCGATTCCTATCACGGAACGGTCTTTTCCATTCTTTACCGCAAAAAGCTGCTGGTGTTCAGACGTCACAGCGCTGACAGCAGCAAGAATACTTTTTCAAGACTGGAATCTCTGCTTTCCATAGCGGGAATGAAGGATCGTGTGGTGGAGGATGTCTGGGAGGACAGGTTCCTTGACGCAACCACCGATTATAACAAGGTACACGAAAATATCGACAAGCTGAGGAAGAAGTCTTGGGATTATCTTTCCGACTCAATGAAGAACTAACAAAGAAACGATCGGACACTGTGATCGGGATAAACACTATTGCGAAAAATAGTCGGGATCCGATGGCAAACGGCATTATTTGTATCCTCTCGGAGATCATTTTTCCCGTTTACTATAAGGATCGCGGCGTTTTACGCTTTATCGGAGGACATGGTCAAGATGAAAAAAGTATCAGTGTACACAAGAGGCTTCACTCATGCAGCCAGCTATTACAGGATATTGCAGTATACCGAAAAGATCAAGGATGCAAAGGTGACCAACAGATTTACCGTCACCGAAAAAATGTACAGGAAGTATACCGACTCACCCACTCTTATCTGCAAGATAGAATATCACCTGATGATATTTTTCAGGAACCTTTACAATTTTGCAGCCGATATCATCTCAAAGCCCGATACTGTAGTGATACTGAGGGCGGCAGTACCTAAGGTGTGCGTGTTCCCCATTGACCTGATGTATGAGCATATACTGAAAAACACCAATGTTATATGGGATTTTGATGACGATATCTTCGGGATAAACGAGATAACCAGAGCGGAAGCAAGACTTCTTCAAAAGTACAGCAACAGGATAACCGTTACCAGTGATTATCTTAAAAATATGCTGAACAAAAAGTGCAGAGACAGAGTCTCGCTGCTGCCCACCACCGACGGTGATTTTATGGTGGCGGACAAAGCCGAACTCAACAGGATACGCGAAAAGACATTTAATGACAAGGTAAATATACTGTGGGTGGGAGCTTCATCGGGGCTAAAACACATAAAGAACGTGGTTCCCGCGCTGGACAAAGCGGCTAAGGAAGTCAGTGAAAAGACAGGCAAAAAGCTGACGCTGACAGTTATATGCAATCTGCCGCTGAAATGTGATACGAAATATATCGAGATAAAGAATATCCTCTGGAAGAGGGATATAGTGCTGGGCGAGATGCTTAAAGCACATATAGGCATAATGCCTCTGCTGAACATCAAGCGTTCACTGGGAAAGGGCGGCTTTAAGCTGGTGCAGTACATGGCTACGGGTCTGCCTGCCATAGCCTCCGACATCGGCATAAACAACACCGTTGTTGCCGACGGCGTGACAGGACTGCTGGTGGACGACAAGGAGAGCATCGACGGCTGGACAAAGGCTGTGCTGGAGCTTTCTTCCGACCTTGACAAGTGGAAGGAGCACAGCAGCGCTTCTCTGAAAAAATGGGAGGATGATTTTTCCTTCGACCGAAATCTTGAATTCTGGCGCAAAAGCCTTTCGGAGTGATTTCCCGAAAGAAGGAGTATTTTAAATGAAACTGGTTTTTATACACGACGGACCTTTGTTCTATGATAAAGAGGGCAATTACTACGAGTTTGCCTATCATGAGCTTTATGAGAGATATTCATATCTCGCGGATGAGATAACTTTCATGATACGCACAAAGCCTGTGGAGGGTAAGACCTTCACCCTCGTGCCGCCGCAGATAAAGGTCATTAGTGTACCTAATTTCAAGAGCCCCAAAACTATACTTGTGAACAAGCCAAAGGCTGAAAGGATAGTGGAAAAGTGTGTCAGGGAGAACGATTATTTCGTACTCAGGACGCAGAGCTCCATCGCACAGCTGGCGGTGAAATATATAAGAAAATACAACAAGCCCTACATCGTGGAGAGTGTTGGCTGTTCATGGGACAGCTACTGGAATCACGGACTGCTGGGAAAGGCTGTGGCACCATATATGTACTACAAGACCCGCAGCATCATCGCTCATGCGGAGTACGTTTACTACGTTACGGGCAAGTTTTTGCAGAAGCGCTATCCCACTAAGGGTAAAACGGTCAGCTGCTCCAATGTGGTGATAAACGAACCGCAGGCGGCTACCCTTGAAAAGCGCCTGAAAAAGCTGGATAGCTTCGATGCGGGCAAAAAGCTGGTGCTGGGCACTGCTGCCGCACTCGATACCCGCTACAAGGGTCAGGAGTATGTCATAAAGGCTATAAAACAGCTCACCGATATGGGCTACAATGTGGAATACCGCATGGCAGGCGGCTTCAACGGTGCTAAGCACAACTATTATCTCAGAGATATGGCGAGAGAACTGGGTGTAGCTGACAGAGTGAAGTTCGTGGGAAATCTTTCGGCGGACAAAATGCCCGGGTATTACGATTCACTGGATATATACGTTCAGCCCAGCAAGCAGGAGGGTCTCCCGAGAGCTGTGATAGAGGCTATGAGTCGCGGCTGCCCTGTTATAGGTACAAGCATTGCGGGCATCCCAGAACTTATACCAAAGGTATGCCTGTTCAGAAAGGGCAGTGAAGACGAGGTCGCGCGGGCTGTGGAAAGAATGATGAAAGTCGATCTGAAAAGGCTCGCAAAGCGCAATTTCAATAAATCGAAGGAATTCAGCAGGGAAAAGCTGATAAAGAAGCGTGAGGCTTTCTATGACCTTTTCCTGGCAGAATACGGTAAATAAACGCAAGTGTCAAAGGTGGTCAGAGTATGGCTTATGCCGCAGGGATAGTACTTTATAACCCGGATATCAAAAGGCTGGAAGAAAATGTAAGCGCTATCGCGCCGCAGGTGGGCGACCTTATCCTCATCGACAACGGTTCGGACGACCTTGACGATGTAAAAAAGCTCATCCCGCGCTTTGATAATATCACTCTTATTGAGAACGGCGCAAATCTAGGCATCGCAAAGGCACTCAATCAGATAATAGATAAGGCAGAGGGACTAGGGTACGAATGGGTGCTGACCCTCGACCAGGATACGGTATGCAAGCCCGATATCATCAGCAAGTACGACGGACTGATAAAACGCGCTAAGGACAAAGTTGCAGTAGTGACCTCAAATTTCGAGGACAGGAACGTGGCTGTGGAATCCTCTGTTGAAAAGGAATACGAGAAGGTAAGCCTGTGCATAACTTCCGGCTCCCTCAACAGGATCAGCTGCATAAAGGCGGTGGGCGGCTTTGACGAAAAGCTGTTTATCGACATGGTGGATTACGATATATGCTATGCGCTGACACGCAATGGATACAAGATAATACGCATGAACTATACAGGCTTCCTGCACGAAGTTGGAAAAAGCAACGAAAAGCGCTTTTTAGGCAGGAAGATGATAATATACAATCACTCGCCGCTGAGGAAATACTACTGGGTGCGCAACAGCATCTACTTAAAGCGAAAGTACAAACTGGGCTTGAAAGCCGACAAGCGAGTGATAAACAGATTTTTTCAGACCCTGTTTTTTGAAAAGGACAGGCTGCCCAAGCTGAAAAGTATGCTGAAGGGCGCTGTTGACGGGTATAAACTGTAAGTAAGGAGAATTGCCGATGTCTGCTGTGGTAACAGTCTGCATCCTGAGCTTCAACCATGAAAAATGGCTGCGGGAATGTTTAGAAAATATCTGCACCCAGAAAACAGATCATGAATTTTCGGTGCTTATCCACGAGGACTGCTCTACCGACGGTTCAAGGGCTATCGTGGAGGAGTATGAAAAAAAGTACCCCGATAAGATAAAGGTGATATACCAGCCTGAAAATCAGTACAGCAAGGGTATAAACGTGGTACAGAGATACGTTATACCTGCGATAGAGACCGAGTATTTCGCGATATGCGAGGGCGACGACTACTGGTGCGACCCGAACAAGCTGCAAAAGCAGATAGATTATCTCGAAGGACACAAGGACTGCAATCTTTGCTTCCACAATGCGAACGTTGTGGATACCGACGGGAATTTCATAAAGACCTTCTATCCGCGCAAAATGTGGAACGACAAGGCGCTTTTCAAGTCGCTGGAACAGCCGGGAGGAGCCGATCTTTCGGTGGAAGACCTGATAAAGCTGGATTTCACGCCGACGGCTTCCATAGTGGGCAGGACAGCAAATCTGCGCCCGCTGCTGGATTTTTCCACTTCTCTCGATCTGGTGGTAAGGCTGGTGACGACCTACGACGGATATGCCCACTATTTCAACGAGATAATGAGCGCGTACAGGACAAATAATCCGAATTCCGCATCGGGCTCCATAAGGACCTCTCCCGAAAAGCTGAAAAAGAATTTTCTTGACAGGCACTCGGGGCTGCTGCGGGAATTTGATGAGTATACAAAGGGAAAGTATCATGATGTCATCGAACATCAGATCAAACGCAAGGAGCTGATATACTATCAGCACCTGAATGACCTGAAGGGTATGAAAGCCACCGGAGTATTCCGCGAGCTTCTCCCCTATGAAAAACTGAAATATGAGATCAAGGACAAGATCCCATCCATTACAAAACTGAAAAAAAGAAGATAGGGTAAAAATGTGCCGACGAAAGCAGGTGTACCCGCGCCGGCTGTAAATAAGTTAATTACTGTGATCTGCCGTATTTTTGGCAGCTATCATTGATCATATATTATATTTGGGAGTGTTTAGATGAGTATTGGAGAAAGCACAGTCTTATATTTGTTTGTCTTTCTGCTGACCTGCTATTTCACATATATGGCAGATAAAAAACTTGATATCGGCCGCAAACGTTTATCATTTTATTTTTCTCTTGCCGCTGTACTTATCCCGTCACTGCTGGCAGGTGTGCGTGATGATACGGTAGGTAAGGACGTTTTGCAGTACGCTGTGCGTACCTTTAACTATGCGGAGATATCCACATCCTTTGAACAGATGAGAAGTCTTTCAAAGGAACCTATAGGGTATACTCTGCTTGCATATATCACATCGCGATTTTTCAAGGATACGGGCGCGTTCCTGTTTGCATCGCAGCTTTTCGTAGCTGCCCCCGTATATATCGCTGCATATAAGACCCGTAAAAAACGACCCATGTGGCTGACAATGTGCAGCTATATGTTCTTGTTCTACAACAATTCATTCAATATCATGAAGCAGAGCGTTTCCAGTGCGTTCATACTGCTGTGCTACTGCTACATCAAGGAGAAAAAATACGTCAAAGCGGCGATATGCTTCGGTATAGCCTTCTCCTTCCATTTCTCGGCTGTATTCGGTCTGCTGTTCATACTGCTTGCAAGATTCGTAAAGAACAAAAACGACAAGAAATCAAAGATAATGCTGGCAGCATTGTTTGTGTTCGTAATGATATTCCTGAAGGATATAAGTATGTTCCTGATAAACAACTCCTTCCTTCCCGAAAAGTACACCCGTAACATAACTGCCGTTTTCGACCTCGACCAGATAGTTTACCTGCGTATCGTAGGCTTCAACGGTCACGTTTTCATGGACTGGATATTCAGAGTGCTGCTGGTGGTAGTGCCGCTTTCGCTGGCTAAAAAGGCGGGCAGGAACATCGATGTGTACGTCAGGATCATCACCGTTATCGGTCTGGTGTTCTATACCTATGTACTGTTTGCATTCAGGACTGTTTACGGCGGAAGGATCTCGATATACTGCGACTTTTTCCTGGTAATGCTGGTACCTGCAGCGACGAAGGTATTCAGAAAGGATACCTTCCGCGACAGAATGATCGTAAACTCCCTTGTGGTGAGCTTTATGGGACTGTACTGGTTCCTGTGGGTAATGATATTCGGCTGGTCGGCATCGAACTATTTCAAGTTCAGATTCTGATAAATGCTGACATCAAAAAAGGAGAAGCGTTTTGAATACAAATAAGCAATCCGAAAAATCGGTAGTTATCAAATCTCTGATATTCAAATTCATGGAACGTGCGGGCTATCAGGGCATCGCCTTCATCGTTCAGATAGTTCTGGCGAGACTGCTTGACCCCACTGACTATGGTATGCTGACACTGCTGACTATCTTCATCAGCGTTTCGCAGGTGTTCGTACAAAGCGGACTGAATACCGCACTGATACAGCGCAAGGATATCAAGGAGGACGATTATTCCTCGATATTCTATGTCAGCCTTTTCATTGCGGTGGTGCTGTATATAGTACTGTTCTTCACGGCACCGTACATTGCGGCTTTCTACAATATGCCGCCGCTGAAAACAGTCCTCAGGGTGCTGGCACTGGTGCTGATACCCGGTGCGTTCAATTCTATACAGAATGCAAAGGTCGCAAGGGAGATGCGTTTTGGAGAGCTGATGCTCTGCACCATAGGCGCTGTGTTTATCTCCGGTGCTATAGGTATAACTATGGCAAAGCTGGGTCTTGGCGTATGGGCGCTGGTGGGACAGCAGCTTTCAAGCCGTATCGCTATATGCGTGCTGCTGCTGACGATAGTAAAGTGGCGACCCAGACCTGTGCTGGAATTCGACCGTGTAAAAAAGCTGTTCTCCTTCGGCTGGAAACTTATGGTATCCGCGCTTATAGATACCATTTTCCGTGAGCTGCAGAGCCTTGTCATCGGCAAGAAGTACGATGCGGGTATGCTGGGATACTACAATCGCGGCAAGCAGTTCCCCGATATCATAATAAACAATATCAACGGCGCGATACAGAGCGTCATGCTGCCTGCGCTTTCAAAGCACGTTGGCGACAACGAAAAGATCAAGAGCATGATGCGCAGATCGATAGTTACAAGCTCCTTCCTGATATTCCCTATATGTATGGGACTGGCAGTGGTGGCAAAGCCGATGGTACATCTTGTGCTTACCGACAAATGGCTGCCCTGTGTGCCTTATTTGCAGGCGTACTGCTTTGTTTACGCCTTCTGGCCGATACACACCGCAAACCTGCAGGCGCTGAATGCACAGGGACGAAGCGACGTGTTCCTGGTTCTGGAGATCATCAAAAAGGCATACGGACTGGGGATACTGGTCATAACCGTCGTATTCTTCCATTCGCCGCTGGCTATCGTTCTCGGGCAGTGCTGCACCACACTGCTTTCATGCTTTGTGAACGCTGCACCGAATAAAAAGCTGCTCAATTACGGCTACAGCGAACAGATGCAGGATATACTGCCCTCCTTCGGCATAGCTGTTGCCATGGGCGCAGTGGTGTACAGCATAAACTTCCTGCATATAGGGGCTGCGATGACGCTCCTGCTGCAGCTGATGACAGGTGTGATAGTCTATGTACTGCTGGCAAAGCTGTTCAAGCTGGAATGCTTTGATTATATCCTGAGTATGTTAAACAAATTCTTGAAAAGAGGAAATTAGATTTGAAAAAGCTACTTTTGCTGGGCGGCTCCGCACAGCAGGTCATTGCCATAGAAACAGCAAAAAGGCTGGGATACTATACAGTTCTCTGTGATTACCTTGACGATAATCCGGGACAGTTCAGTGCCGATAAATTCTATCTTGTGAGCACCACTGACAAGGATGCTGTTTTAAAGGTCGCTGAGGAAGAAAAGATCGACGGCGTTATCGCTTACTCCTCCGACCCTGCTGCACCGACAGCAGCTTATATAGCGGAAAAGCTGGGACTTCCCACTAATCCCTTCACTGCGGTGGATATTCTCTGCAACAAGGACAAGTTCAGAAAATTCCTTAAAGAGAACGGCTTCAACTGCCCCGACGCACTGGGATTCACCGACAAGGCTGAGGCTGTATCCCTCAAGGACAGCTTTGATTACCCGATAATAATGAAGCCCGTGGATTCTTCGGGAAGCAAGGGCGTTACCATATTGCAGTCCCCTGAGGGCTTTGAACAGGCAGTTGACCACGCTTTTTCATTTACAAGATGCGGCGAGATAATCGCTGAGACTTTTATTGAAAAAAAACACCCCTACCTCATCGGCGGCGATATATTCGTTTACGGCGGAAAAGTGATAGTATGGGGACTGATGAACTGTTTCCGCGAGAATGCGGCTTGTCCGCTGGTGCCTTCGGGCAAGATATACCCCGTTATGCTTGAAGAAAACGACCTTGAACGTGTCAAGGCTGTGTTGCAGGATATGGTGACAAAACTGGGCATCGAGAGCGGCTCGATGAACGTGGAGCTGGTCATCGACAAGAACGACAGGGTCTACCCCATAGATATAGGTCCCCGCGCAGGCGGAAACATGATACCCATTCAGCTGAGCCATATCTTCGGGGTGGATATCGTTGAAATGTCCGTCAAGTGCGCAATGGGCGAGGAGATATCAGTTGTACCGCAGGTAAAGCTACCCTACTGTGCGACTTATGTGCTGCATTCCCATAAGGACGGCATATACAGGGATATAGTATTCTCCGATATGCTGGAAAAGCATATCTTCAAAAAATGCCTTTACGACAAACAGGGCGACGTTGTGGAGCATTTTGACAATGCGGCAAAAGCTCTTGGTATAATCTTCCTGAAATTCGACAGCGAACAGGAAATGTATGACATTATGAACAACATGAACTCACACATCACGGTGGAGCTTGATTAAATGAAAGAGATCGGCGGATATATAGAATTTGAAAGCTACTGCGGAACGCTGCTGCATGAGGGCGCTTCCGCACTCAACTGCGGCAGGAACTGTATGGCTTACCTGATAGAAGCAGAGGGCATAAAGCGGATAAGACTTCCCTTTTTCCTGTGCAGTTCGGTAAGGAACGTATGCGGGAAATATGGGATAGATGTAAACTTCTACCACACGGACGAGAGGTTCAGACCCATTATTGATACTGCGCCCGCAGAGGACGAATGGCTGTATATCGTCAATTACTACGGGCAGATAACGAATGATGAGGTCAAAGCTTACAAGGAAAAATACGGGCGGGTCATTTTTGACAATGCACAGAGCTATTTTCAGACCCCTGTTGACGGCATAGATACTTTGTATACCTGCCGCAAGTTTTTCGGCGTGCCCGACGGCGCATTTGTTTACTGCCAAAAAAAGGTTGAGCGTGAACTGCCATTGGATGAGTCCTTTGAACGCATACACTATATTCTCGGCAGGTATGAGAGGAATGCGGGCGAGTTTTACAAGGAATCCGCAGACAACAATCATTCCTTTGCGGATGCTCCGATAAAGAGGATGTCACGGCTGACGGAGGATCTTCTGCGTTCCTTTGACTACGAGCGCATAAAAGCACGCAGGACAGATAATTTCAGCTTTCTGCATGAAAAGCTGAGTAACATAAACAAACTTGAACTCACAGTGCCCGAAGGCGCGTTCATGTACCCTTTGTATCTAAAAAACGGCGGAGAGATCAGGAAAAAACTCCAGCAGATGAAGATATTCGTCCCGATGCTGTGGGGCGATGTATTCGATATATGCAGTAAGGACAGTCTTGAATACGACTGCGCCGAAAATATCCTGCCGCTGCCCACCGATCAGAGGTACAACAGGGAAGATATGGAAATTATACTCACAGGACTTCGGGAAACAGGAGCGATATGATGGAGCTTAAAGGAAAAAAACTGCTGATACTCGGCGCTTATGGCACCGAGATCGAGATAATAAACGAAGCGAAAAAACTGGGCGTGTATACTATCGCTACCGACAGCCACACGGACTGGTCGCTCGCGCCTGCTAAAAGCGTTGCCGACGAAGGCGCTGACATTAGCTGGTCGGACTACGACGCGCTGGAAAAGCTGTGCCGCGAAAAGAACATCGACGGATGCATCGCGGGCTACAGCGAGATACGCATAAATTGCCTTTCGGAGTTCTGCAAGCGCATGGGCTTTTACAACTACGCCGACGGTGCAGACCTGGACACTATAACCAGCAAGGACAAATTCCGTGAAGCCTGCATAAAGCATGGTATACCCGTTGCGGCTTCGTACAGCATAGACGACGATATCACCGACTTCCCTGTTATCGTCAAGCCTGTGGACAACGCAGGCAGCAGAGGGATAACCCTTTGTTACAATAAGAATGAGCTGTCTGCGGCTTATGAGAGCGCTGTTAAAAGCTCCTACTGCGGCAGAGCGGTCATCGAGGAATATCTGGGCGGCGATGACCCGCGTTATGAGCCCGCTTTCTTCTATACGATACATAACGGCAAAGCAGTACTTGACTGCTCGCTGGACAGGATAATGGTGGATATGGGAGAGGGCATCATCAAACAGGCGGTGGGCAATGTCTATCCGTCAAGGTATCTTGATACCTTCCTTGAAAAGCAGGACAGACAGTTCAAAGAGCTGTTCACTGCGCTGGGCATGAAAAACGGTATGTTATTCATGCAGGGAAAGATGAAAAACGGACTTTATCTGCCCGTTGATATAGGCTACAGGCTGGAGGGCTCGCTTTCCTTCCATTATTCGGACTTTATAAATAACGTAAACCCCATGCAGATGATGATACGCTATGCGCTGACGGGAAGTATGGGCGATGATGAGGTCATAGAGGATATGACCGAACCGCACTATACCAAAACGGGCGTGACTGTCACGCTGCTGGTCACAAAGGGCAAAATAGCCGAGATATCGGGGCTTGACGAGATACGCCATGAAAAATGCGTGATACACACAGCACAGAAGCTCCAAGTGGGTGCGGAATGCACGCACATTGCTGATTTTTCGCAGGTGCTGTGCCGAATATACCTCTGCTCGGAGGACAAAGGGGAACTTGCGGACACCGTTGAGAAGATATACAGCACTGTAAAGGTGCTTGACGAGGACGGAAACAATATGCTTATCGGGAGATATGATGCAGATGAACTCAAATGATAAAAACTATACCAAAATGATAGATAAATACGTCACGGGAAAGATACTTGTGACGCGCTCCTCCATGCCCGATTATGAGGAATACTGCGAGGAGATAAAGGATATATGGGACACCAGATGGCTGACCAATATGGGTCCCAAGCACAAGAAATTACAGGAGGAGCTTAAAAGCTATCTGGGTGCTGAGCGCATAGACCTGCTGACAAACGGTCACATGGCGCTGGAACTGACTATGCAGGCACTGGGACTGACGGGTGAGGTCATAACCACGCCCTTCACCTTTGCTTCAACCACACACGCCATTGTCAGAAACGGGCTGACACCCGTATTCTGTGACATAGACCCCGACAGCTACACGATCGACGCTTCAAAGATCGAGGCTCTCATCACCGAAAAGACTTCGGCTATAGTACCTGTACACGTTTACGGAAATATATGCGACATCGAGGAGATACAGCGCATTGCCGACAAGTATGGACTTAAAGTCATCTACGATGCGGCTCACACCTTCGGTGAGAAATACAAGGGCAAAGGCATCGGTTCCTTCGGTGACGCTTCCTGTTTCAGCTTCCATGCCACAAAGGTGTTCAATACCGTTGAGGGCGGTGCAGTATGCTTCAAGGATGAGGCATTCGGGAATGCCATATACGACCTGAAAAACTTCGGCATACACGGTCCCGAAAAGGTGGAATCGGTGGGTGCCAATGCCAAGATGAACGAATTCTGCGCGGCTATGGGCTTGTGCAACCTGCGCCATGTGGATGAAGAGATAGGCAAGCGCAAAGCTGTTGTGGAGCGCTATCACGAAAGGCTTGACAATATAGAGGGCATCAGGCTGAACAAGTACAGCCCCGATATTGTGCCGAACTATGCGTACCTTCCTGTGACCATCGACCCCGAGAAATTCGGCTGCGACCGCGACGAGGTATTCAATGTGCTAGCTGAACACAATGTCTATGCAAGGAAGTATTTCTACCCGCTGACCAACACCTTTGACTGCTTTGCGGGCAGATTTGACCCGAATGACACTCCCAACGCACTCAAAGTAAGTATGCAGGTGCTTACTCTGCCCCTTTATGCTGACCTTTCAGCGGAGCAGGTAGATATAATATGCGATATCATCATTTCCTGCAAGAAGTAATACGCAAAATAATACAGGCTGACGGCTCAAACGGTCGTCAGCCTGTTTTTGTTTACATTTTCAGAAGATATGCCGCTGCGCCGTGAGGGGGAAGGGATACTTCAATGCAGTCCGTTATATCGGACTGTTTGCCGCTCCACAGTTCTACGGAGGTGACGGGTGAGTATATCTCCATATCGGAAAGGGGAACGGTGATACTTCCCTCTTTTTCGCCTGTGTTGAACACTGCGGCGTACTGCCCGCCGTTTCGGCACATCGCCGTCCACAGGATGAACTCGGTACCGTCCGCTTCGCGCCGCCATACGGGGTGTGCATGACAGGACTGCTTGTTCATGGCTATGATATCACCATTGGTCAGCAGAGATTTTGTGAAGCTGTCGCACTTGGTCAGGTCGCCGCCTATCATCAGCGGTGAACGGAAAATGCTCCACAGGGTCATCATGGTGCGCTGCTCGTCCTCAGTGAATTTAGTACGATTATCGGGACTGTAATCCTGCAAAACTGCGCCCACAGGCAGCATATCCGCATCGGGAAAATGTCCCCCGCCGCTGTGGACACACCATTTCTCGCAGCGCTCGAACATATCATACAGCGACTGCCAGTTATCCCAGAAATCATCCGTAATGCGCCACATATCCGCAGTCTGCTTGTAAAGCTCGGACTTTTCAAGCAGCGCGGGACCCGGTGAAAGGCTCAGCACCATATCACGCCCGCAGCGGTGCAGGCACTTGCTCAGAAGCACCAGCTCCGTCTCCTCGTGTGGGAGCTCGCGGCATATATCATCACACTTGATGAAGTCAACGCCCCACTGCGCGTAAAGCCTGAAAATACTGTCGTAGTATTCCTCTGCGCCCTCCTTTTCGGGGTCAACGCCGTACATATCCGTGTTCCATGCGCATATACTGTTCATCTTGGCGATATCTCTTGCTGTCCTTTCGGTGCCGAGAAGCGCTGTATTGCGGTGTACTGCCTGTCTCGGTATGCCGCGCATGATATGTATGCCGAATTTGAGTCCCAAAGAATGGACATATTCCGCCAGCGGCGCAAAGCCCTTCCCACCTGCGGAGGACGGGAACCGTCCCTCATCGGGGATAAGTCTTGAATACTCGTCCATACAAAGCTCGGTGAAATTGTTGTACTCATGGCTTTTCGCCTTTGGCTCGTACCACTGTATATCCACCACAACGTACTCCCAGCCGAACTGTTTAAGGTGCTTTGCCATATACTCCGCATTGGCGCGGACGATATCCTCCGTGACCGCCGCACCGTAGCAGTCCCAGCTGTTCCAGCCCATTGGGGGCGTTTTTATTGTCATGTCTGTGACCTCCTTGATCAATCACTCATCAAAATGGAACAATCCCGCTATCAGGCTGCGGATCAGGTCTTCGGCTACTTCGTCGTCCATATCTTCGCGGTCGATAAGGCGGGTGGTGGCTTGAACGTAGTAGGTCTCCTCGTTGTCCGTATCATCCGCTATACTCAGCACGATCTCCACCGCACCGCAGTTTATCGCCTTTTTCAGGCGGCGGCGCACTTTGGTGTAGTTGCCGCCCACCAGCATATCGGACATTATGGCAAAGGCTCTTCCGCCCTCTCTGAAACCGTCCGCGCCTGTCAGCTCGTAAGCCTTGTGGATGGCTTTTTTCAGCTTCTCGTCGTTCTGTGCCATGCCGCTGTCGTCGTTACTTATCACGCTGCTGCGAACCATACGGCTGTTCATACCGCTCATGCCTGTCATGATACTGCCCGCCGACATTATCTCTTCTTCGCTTATCAGCTCATCGTTCTTGTATATGCGCAGTCTCTTTTTGCCGTCCGGCTCGGTGAGAATGAATTCGCCTTCCTTGCTTCCGTCCGTCCAGTCGCCTTCCATCTTGTCACCGTAGGCAAACACCAGTATCCCGTGACCGTTCAGGTCATCGTCCTTGAATTCGCCGCTGTATTTATCACCGTCAGCCCATGTAAACACGCCGTAGCCGTTCTTCTCACCATTCTTCCACTCGCCGTCATACTTGTTGCCGTCGTTGTAGTAATATACTCCGTGACCTTCTCTCCGACCGTCTGCGAACGTGCCGTCATATTTATCGCCGTTGGCATAGGTGTACCCGCCGTGTCCGTTGATGGTGTCGTTGTGGTATTCTCCGCTGTACTTTTCGCCGTCTGCCCATGACATCCTGCCCATGCCCTCACGGACATCATTCTGCCATTCGCCCTCGTAAACGTCGCCCGACTTCCAGGTGAACACGCCGTAGCCCTGTTTTACATCGTTTGACCAGTCGCCGTCGTACTTATTTCCGTTGCTGTAATAATATACTCCGTGACCCTCTCTGACACCGTTGACCCACATTCCGTCGTAGCTGTCACCTTCAAAGTCGCAGTCCAGCCATTTATACACACCTTTGCCGTTGCGCTTGCCGTTCTCATCGACTTCGCCCTCATAAACGCCGTTATCGTAAATGATAGTCGTAATGCCGGGTGTATTGACCTTCGTCACATTTTTCCTGCCCGATATGAAGCCGACTTTGACCGCCGAAACACGCTCATCATCCACAAAGGTCTCGATCTCCACATTGCCGTTGCCGTATATGTATACGAACTGACCCTGTTTCTTGCCGTGTACCCATGTTCCCTCTCGGGAATCGCCGTTCTGCCATCTGTATATGCTGTGACCGTGTTTTCTGCCGTCTACGAACACGCCTGTATAGGTGCTTTTGTCGGTATAGGTATACACACCGTAGCCGTTGAGTTCGTCATGCTGCCATTCGCCCTTGTATGTCTCACCGTTAGCCCATTTGAACTCACCGTGACCGCTCTTATCACCGTCGAACCAGCCGCCGCTGAAAACACTGCCGCTGTTGAAGAAATACTTGCCGCTGCCCTGTCTTATGCCGTTGCGGCAGGTCTCGCCCTCGTATCTTCCGTTGTTGAAGCTGATGTTCCTTATCTCGATGCTGATATTCTCCTCGTGTACCTGTGCGCCGTTATCATAGGTGCGGCGCACCTTTCTGCCGTCAGCAAAGGTAACTACGCCCTCCCCGTGACGCTTGCCGTTTTTATACTCGCCCTCGAAGATATCACCGTTCCTGTAATAAAGGATACCGTGTCCGTTTTCCAGATCGTCCTTGTACATACCGTAGAACTTGTTGCCGTTGTGATAGTAGTAGGTTCCCAGTCCGCACTTTTTGCCGTTTTCCCAGCCGCCCGCATAGCAGTCGCCTTTGTATGTACCTTCGCCCCAGATATACACGCCGTAGCCCGACTTCGTACCCTCTTTCCAGCCGCCGTCATATCTGTCACCACTCCACTGTCCCGAAGTCCAGGTATAAAGCCCGTGACCGTCTCTCTCGTCCCTGTCGCTGAATTCTCCGATATAGGTGCCGTTATCGTAGTTCTTTGATCTCACCTTTGAAGGCAGCGAGCATTCAAATACTATATTATTATCATCGTATATCCTCAGCAGCTGTGTACCGTCGGCCTTCGTCATTATACCTGTGCCGTCGCGCTTGCCATCTTTGAATGTTCCCTCATAGCGGGCACCGTCGGCATAATAGTACACACACCTGCCGTTGGTGGTGCCGTCCACATAGTTGCCCTCTATCCTGTCGCCGTCACTCCAGGTGAACACGCCGAAGCCGTTTCTCTTGTCGTTGGAGTAATAGCCCTCAAAGTAATCGCCGTTGGCGTAGAAATATTTGCCTCTGCCGTGTTTCTTGCCTGCAAGATAGCAGCCCTCAAATCTTTCACCGTCACTCCAGGTGAACACACCGGGTCCGTTCCATTCGCCTTTGACATATTCGCCCTCGAACTTGTTGCCCGACTTGAAAAAGAACGTACCGTGACCGTGTCTTAATCCGTCATAGTATTCGCCCTCGTATCTGTCGCCGTCATTCCAGGTATAAACGCCCCAGCCGTGACGCTTTCCGTTGCCGTTGACCTCGCCCACATACTTGCCGTCAGTAAAGGTCTGGACAGTTTGGCGAACTGCGGACTGTGCGCCGCCATTGTAGGTCATATTATTTGCGGTATTGTTCGGTGTATTGTTTGTTTTCACCTGTACACCGTTCTGGTAGAACACTTTGACCTTTCTGCCGTTGGCGTATGTGAATATGCCCTCACCGTGTCTTTTGCCGTCCTTGTATTCGCCCTCGTACCAGGAACCGTCGGTATAATAATAGGCACCGTGACCGTTGCTTTTGTCGTTTCTGTACTCGCCCTCGAAGTGTTCACCGCTTGCCCATGTAAATTTACCGTGACCGTTCTTTACATCGTTGGCGTACTCGCCCTCGAACTTGTCGCCGTTTTTGAAATAGTATGTGCCGCGTCCGTGCCTGATGCCGTTTCTGTATATGCCCTCAAAACGGTCGCCGTTGTTCCAGAAGTATTTGCCTCTGCCGTCCCTTTTTCCTGTGGCATCGACTTCGCCCTCATATCTGCCGTTGTCGTAGTTTATTACCTTGAATTCAGCCACAGGTTCCTGACTGACCATGACATCGTTGTTATAGTACTGACGCATCCTGGTGCCGTTGGCATAGGTGACGATACCGCCGCCGTTTCTTTTTCCGTTGACGAACTCGCCCTCGTATTTCTCGCCTGTTGTCCAGAAAAATGTACCGTGACCATTGAACATATCATTTGCGAACTGTCCCGTATATACGGTGCCGTCGCTGTAATGGTATGTGCCTTCACCGCTCATCTTTCCGTTGTCGAATTCACCTGTATAGCTGTTTCCGCTGTTCCATACAAGCGTACCCTTGCCGTCGGGCTGACCGTTCATAACGTCACCGTCGTATGTCGCGTTCTGAAATTTCAAAAATGCCATATCAATCTCTCCCGTTGATCGTTAATATCATAAAGCTGTTGTATCCATAGTAATATATTAAAGTGAGTTCTCTATCCACCTGTCAAGGAATGCCATCTGTTCGGGCGTATGGAACCAATGCTCTCCGCCGTCCATAACTGTCAGTACGGCATTGAACTTTTCCGCGAAAGCCTGCATGGACTTCAGCGAAGTAAGCATATCCTCCGAACCGTACAGCACCTCAGTGGGGATATCCCATTTCAGCGGATGTTCCCTGACATAGCAAAGATACTCCCACGAAAGCTGTTCCCCCGCAGGCGTGACTATCTCTCCGCGAGAACGAAGCTCCTCCTCCGGGATACCCGAACGTTCCATCATCCCCGCTATAAGCGCTTCCATATCGACTATCGGTGAGATAAAGTATGCTTTGCGGATATTCTTATTGTTTATCGAATTCATTGAAAAGTATGCACCTATGCTGTTGGCGATGAGGATAACATCGTCGTCACCGCCGCAGTGCTCATCAAAAAGCGCGGGAAATTCATCGGCTGCTTCCCAGGGAGTCGCGGACTTGTAATCAAGACCGACCACCTCATATTCCTTAAAAAGCGGGCGATAGTGTTCACACTCAGCCGCATTTCCGCCCATCCCGTGTATATAAATTATCTTCTTTTTCATGCTGCTCCCTTTTCTTTCTGTCTGAATATCTGTAATAAAATGACCGTGCAGGACTATGTTAATTAGTGCCTGTACAAATGGTTATACACAAATTATTATAACACATCTCACTGCAAAAGTAAAGATATCGAAACCGTTTTTTGCACAGCGGCGGCGACTTTACTTTTGTGGGGGGATGTGGTATAATTAGGGTAACTTTGGGCGGAGATACGTCTGTAATAGTTTTGGGGACGGAGGGTATATAATGTTTTTCAACAAAAAGAAAAAAAATTTCAGAGATGGAATATACGAGGG
>NZ_CAMHRZ010000017.1 GCF_946187255.1 uncultured Ruminococcus sp. | reverse complement strand
AACGACCGCTCAACGAGCTATCGCCGTTGAGCTAGTAGACGCGCGGCAATGTATTCCCGCAGAAAGAAAGAGCGTGGACGAATGTTTGTCCACGCTACATTGTTTGTATATTGCCGCGCTTATTAGGGCGTTGGTTTCCTGTGCTAATAATACACGGTTGTCGCGTCGCTTTGGTGCCTTGACCGAGAGGCTCTGCCTCTCGAGCTCTCCGCAAGCCTTTCGCGAAAGGCTTGACCCAAAGCTCTATTCGCGGCTTAGTTTGTTTTGGGCGCTCGTTTGCTTCCGCGCCCCTTTGTCCCCGCTCTCCCCCAATCATTCATCGCTCCACGCAAACATATTTTTATTTTTATAAAAAAGTTCCCCAAATCTCTTTACATTTTTTAGAGAATATGTTATAATATCGTTAGCTTTAACAATTTCAATCGTCCAAAATTATGACCGGGAGTTTGATCATGAATACACATACATTGGAACTCTTCCATGAGTATTATGAAAAACTCGTAGACGCTATGACAAGAACAGGCGGCTTCGATGCTGATACTATAAGATACTGTCTCGCTGAAATATGTAAATTGTTCGGTATATGCAAAGGTGTCACTGTGTACTACAACAGCCCCCTCCACGAAAAACAGGGCAAGGGCGAAGTGCTGATACCCTATGATAACGGCATCGAAGGCAAGGTGGCGCTCCATAAAAGGATAGTCAACCCTAATGTCACCGTTATCGACTGCACTGTCTATATCCCCGTCGATGCACCCGATCTGGAAGATGATGTCATAGCCAAGCTGGATCTCGCTATCCGCACTGTGCTCATGTTTATCAGCCGCAACAGGCTCCAGACTTTTGTTGAACGCACCACATTCTATGATAACAGCGGTTATCCCAACCTCAACTCATTTACAAGGTATATGAACAGCCTCTCCGAAAATAACAGGCTGACAGGATATACCGTTGCCCGCTTCAACCTGCGGCATTTTTCGCTGATAAACCGCGAGATAGGCAGGATGTGCGGAGATATCGCGATTCAGAATTATTTCAACTGCTTCAAAACAGTTATCGCTGATAAGGGCATAGTATGCCGTCTGGGCGGTGACAACTTCATCATGGCGTTTGAGACAAGTCTTATGGATGACGTTACTGCCATCCTCGAAGGCGTGCCTGTGGTGTATGATATCAATGACAGCAAGAGAGTCATGATAAACGCGACGGCAGGTATCTTCACTCTGCCCGATGACTTCAAATACAACGGTGTCAGCGATGTTATGGACACGCTCCTGTACTGCGCCAATATCGCAAGGAATGACGACTCCCGCAGTATAGTTTCCTTTGATAACGATCTGCTCATCAGCAAAGAAAAGGTGATGCAGGTGCAGCATTATTTCCCCAAAGCGCTTAAAGAGCATGAGTTCCTTGTGTATTATCAGCCCAAGATAGATATTGAAACAGGAAAGCTGTCGGGCGCGGAGGCGCTTTGCCGCTGGCAGAAGGACGGCAGGATAATCCCGCCCTCCGAGTTCATACCGGTGCTGGAAAGCTCCAACGATATATGCAAGCTGGACTTCTATATGCTGGATATAGTATGCAGCGATATCCGCCGCTGGCTGGATGAGGGCATCAATGTGGCAAGGATATCGGTGAACCTGTCAAGAAAGCACATGATGGACGTTGACCTGCTAAATCACATCCTGCGGATAATCGACAAGCACAATGTGCCCCACAAGTATATCGAGATAGAGCTGACCGAAACCACGACAGACGTGGGATTTACCGACCTGAAACGAGTTGTTAACGGCTTGCAGCAGGCGGGCATATACACCTCCGTTGACGATTTCGGCATAGGCTATTCGTCGCTGAACCTCATAAGGGAGATACCCTGGAACGTACTGAAAATAGACAAGAGCTTCCTGCCTGTGGAGGAGGACAGCGAGTCTAGCTCACGTTCGATAATGTTCAAGTACGTTGTGGCAATGGCGAGAGAGCTGGGTCTTGAATGTATCGCGGAGGGTGTGGAGTACGCTAATCAGGTGGATGTACTGATCAAAAATCAATGCCTGTTCGCACAGGGCTATCTGTTTGACAAGCCCCTGCCGCTGGAGGAATTCGAGAAAAGGCTCCACAACCACATATACAAGATCGACCGAAAGAAAGACAAATGAGATATCCGATAAAATACGGGCAATGCCATATTTTGGCACTGCCCGTTCTTATTTTATATCAACAGATCGAGATCATCTTCTGCTATATCGTCATCATCGTCGGTATTTGGGAGCATATCGGCTATCTCCTTGTGTTTGAAATACTCCTCGGCACTCTGTTTCAGAAGTCTCTCGGCGGGTGCCTGCAGTCTCACGAATTCCTGCTCGGCGGTTATCTCGTTGAAGCCTATTTTCAGCCTTATCGCCTGCTTCATATTCTCTATGACCACATCGCTGTGTATGCCGCCCGATTCGCCGTCAAGCGCCCATGCCAGGGGCTGTTCGCTCTTTATATGCAGCTTGGCGGTCTTGAAGGTGACAAAGCTGGGACCCGTCAGCTTGTTTATGGCGGCTTCCGCCAGTATACTGCTTAGTTCTATCGCATTGTTGGGAGTTTTTATCAGGCATACCTCAAACAGTCCGTCATCGTAGCATACACCGTCCTGTATAAAATTCTTCATGCCCGCTATGGACTGGGAATTGGATATGAGACCCAGCGCAAAGCTGCCTTCGATGACCTCACCGTCATGTTCGATCGTCAGGTCGTATCCGCGTATCTCATTGACTCTGCGCAGTGCTTCCACCAGGTACGCCGCGTGACCGAAACGGTTCTTGTATTCCTGCGGAGTCTCGTAGGACACCGCCGTAAAAGCCCCGAATGCAGCCACATACACAAAGTTGGTATCACCGTTGAAAAGCCCTATGTCGTAGTCAAAGTAAACGCCCTTTGCGATAGCATTGGCGCAGTCAACAGCTTTCAGCGGCAGACCCAGTGACATTGCCACATCGTTGGTCGAACCCGCAGGGATATACCCCAGCGGTATCTTTTTATCCAGCGAAAGCAGCGCAGACACAGCCTCAGACAAAGTGCCGTCACCGCCGCTGGCGACCACGATGTCATAGTTTTCGGCTTCCTCACGCAGCTTGCGCTCACCGTCCCCCGCGAACTGGGTGGGGTATGCGGTGACATCATAGCCTTCCTTTGTAAATATATCAACTATATTGAACAGTTCATTCTTGATAAGACCCTTACCTGCAAACGGGTTAAAAACAAAAAGCAATTTTTTCATGTTGTTCCTCCGTTTATATATATTTGTGCTCCGATAAGTAAACAGATGTTTATATTTTATAATTTGATTTTATCACTCCGCAGGACCCTTGTCAATAGAATATCTATTAATAAAAGGGCGAAAAAAGCCCAAATCACAATTTTCATCACAGCAACACAGATCATTTGCTAATTTCACAAAACTTTCACATATAGCTTAATGTACGTTTAAGTCAGACAGGTTATACTGATAACAACATAAAGAAAGCGAGGTAATTCCTGATGAAAAAGACTAACATTTATACAGCGATAATATCACTCATAATGGCAGTTTCACTTGCTTCCTGCGGAAATACCGCTTCGGACAGCACAGCATCCACAAGTTCAGTATCCGATGCCGCCAACGGCACCACCGAGATAAGATCAGTCACCAACGAGAACGGCGAGACCGTTGAGGTGGTTTCCACCACTTTCAAGGAGAACAGCAGCGGTTTGCTTGATACCTCCGAGATATTCTCCGATAAGGATCTTGAACAGTCCGCCAGTAAAGAAAATGCACAGAAGATCGAGGTAAGTGACGGAAATACCTTTACCATCAGCACCGGCGGTACATATATCGCCAGCGGAACAGCTTCAAATTTCACCATAAGAGTTGAAGCTGACAAGGAGGACAAGGTACAGATCATCCTCGACGGCGTGAACATCACTAACGATAGTACTCCCGCTATCTATGTTGTCAGTGCGGACAAGTGCTTTGTCACCACCACCGATGGCAGCGAGAACGTATTCAAAGTAACGGGCAGCTTTACCGCTGACGGCGATACCAACACCGATGCGGTGGTATTCGCAAAGGACGATCTGGTATTTAACGGCATGGGTTCTCTGACGATAGAGTCCGCCGAAGGCAACGGCATAACAGGCAAGGACGATATCAAGTTCACTGGAGGCACATACTCCATAACCTCCGCACTTGACGCAATAGAGTCTAAGGATTCCATAAGTATATGCGGCGGCAGCTACACCATCAACGCAGGCGAGGACGGTATGCACAGTGAGGACAGCGATGATGATACTAAGGGCAGCATCCTCATCGCAGGCGGAACGTTTAACATAAATGCAAAGAGCGACGGTATCCGCGCAACAACGGTAGCCCAGTTTGACGGCGGCACTGTTGAGATAACCGCCTCCGAAGGCATCGAGTCTACATACGTTCAGGTTAACAACGGCACGATAACTATCACCGCGACCGACGACGGCGTAAATGTTTCACAGAAGAGCAATTCCGCAGGCACACCTACCTTTGAGATGAATGACGGCAGCCTGACTATCACAGTCAGCGGCGGCGATGTTGACGGCATCGATGCAAACGGCAATGTCACCATTTCAGGCGGCACAGTTGATATAACCTATCCCGGCAAGGCACCCTGCGATGCCATCGACTATGACGGCACAGCCACAATGACGGATGCCACTCTCATCATCAACGGTGAGCAGACCGATTCCATTCCCGAAGGCTCTATGGGCGGCGGTTTTGGCGGATTTGGCGGCAAAAAGCCTACCGATGGCGATTTCCCTTCCGATTTTGAGGGCAAGACACCTCCCGACTTTGACGGTGACTTCCCCGCAGATTTTGACGGCGAGTTCCCCGATTTTGACGGAGATTTTCCCGCTGACTTTGACGGCAAAACACCTCCCGACGGTTTCGGCGGCGGCAGGCGCGGCACGAAGTCAGATACAAGCAGTAACAGTAACGATATATAATATGTACACCTCCTCCGATCTGTATGCCGACCCCATATATTGTGGTCGGCATATTTGTTTTATCTTAATGCGGTAATAATTTAACGATCTGCCCGAAAGCCCCACAGCACCGCATTCGGGCAGGATGCTCCTTTTTTTCGTTGTAAAATATGAACCGTCCTTTGTAGACCCTTCCAAAAAAGACACAGTGTTATTGTGCAAATTTGATCTTCAAAATGCTTGACAAATACTATATATTGTGTTATTATTATATACGCAGTACAACATAAAGAAGAAATGAGGAGATCATCATGATTAACGTTAATGTTAAAAACGGCGTGTTATCCGATGAGGAGAAGCAGGCATATATTTCAAGAGCTCATGACCTTTATCCCGGCAAGGCGATCGACTCTATCGATATATCCCTTGACGGCGACTATGCTGAGGTAGATTATCACTTTGCAGCTGTACCTTTCCAGAGGATCAGAAGGATCACAGGTTATCTGGTAGGCACTCTCGATCGTTTCAACGATGCTAAGCGTCACGAAGTTGAAGACAGAGTTAAGCACGGTGTAGTCAGCTAACGAAAATTATAATTAATTACCGATAATGATTTGTTTTTTTATTGCTTGCCGTCCCGGTATGATTCGGGGCGGTTTTTCTTTTCCCCAAAAGTGCCCGCAGCACAAAAAAGTGCGCCCACGATTTGTGAGCGCACATATTTTTTATTAGTTTGCCAGACCGGATTTCTCGATACCTTCAACGAAGTATCTCTGGAGAAATACATACATTACCAGTATAGGCGTTATCGACAGCAGACAGCCTGCTTCCAGCCATACGATGATCTGTCTTACAGATACCGACTGACCGTCAAACAGCTGCTGTATCAGGTTGGTGTTCAGGTTCTTCAGCATCAGCGCAACAGTGTCGTTGTTGGTGAAGAATGAACTCGATACATAATAATCGTTCCAGTACCATACTATCGAGAACAGGAATACCGTAAGGAATGACTGCCTTGCATTGGGTATCATGATCTTGACGTAGGTGTAAAGGGGTGAACAGCCGTCCAGATATGCCGCATCTTCCAGTTCCTTAGGAAGTCCTCTGAAAAACTGGCGGAAGATGAATATGAACAGACCTGCTCTTATGCCGTTTGCAAACAGCGCGGGGAGATACATTGTCCAGGGGCTGTTGATGAGCGAAGTCGATCTGCCCAGTGTGAATACCTTCGCCAGGAATGCAGGCTTGAAGTAAGCAAACTGCATATACAGCGGGATAGTCGTGATCTGCGGGGGTACGATGATCATCATTATTACTATGCCGAACAGTATGTTCTTGCCCTTGAACTTGAATCTTGCAAAACCATAGCCTGTTACCGAACAGGTCACCACCTGGAGTATGGAAGCTACCAGGTTAAGTATTATGGTATTTACCAGGGTCTTATCGAACTTCATTACACCCCAGGTATCGTTGATGTTCTTCATGGTGAAGCTCTTGGGGATCCATATTATAGAAGGATCGTTCATCTGCTCGTTGGGTCTGAATGCTGTGGACAGCATGAATATCAGAGGATAGAGGATGATGAAGCACAGACCGAACAATATGAGAGATCTGAACACGGGCCATACAGCGTTTATTGCTTTCTGACGCTTGTTGTACTTGATCTGGTCGGGGGTCAGGAACTTATCAAGTCCTATCTCCTTCATTCGCTTTTCACGAGCTTTGATCGCAGCCTTGCGTTCTTTTTCAAACTGCTTTTCTTCTTTTTTAGTCGCCACTTCTATCCCCCCTTTACTCAACTTCGTAGTAGATGACCTTGTTAAGTATAGCAACGATTATAGCCAGACATATTCCGATTATCGCGAAGTATGCCCACGCCATTGCCGCAGAATATCCGTGTTCCCAGTTGGTAGACTTGTTGAGAACTATGGTCATTACCTTGTTGCCGGGATCAACGAATGAGTCAACTACTGTATATACTACACTTGCGAGTATCATAGGGCTGATGGTCGGCAGGGTGATCTTCCAGAAGAATTCCCACGAGGTAGCGCCCTCCATCTGTGCCGCCTCCTTGGAAGCGGGGGAGATGCCCTGGAGTGCTGCGAGTATCAGCAGTATCTGTATACCCGAGTTCCACACCAGATTGAATATATCCGTCGTCAGTGAGTTGATTATGTTTGACAGCTTGTCACTGATGTTGTATATACCTAGGAAATTCAGCAGCTGGTCTACCAGATTAGCCTCGAACATAGTGGAGAACTGCTCTGAACCGCCTGAATAGCCGCCTGTGTTCATGTTGCCGTTGATGATATCCATTACAGGACCCGTTGCGATGATAACAGGCAGGAAGAATACGGCTCTTGCGAATGTCCTTCCCTTGAACTTCTGGTTAAGCACCAGTGCGATGAATATCGAGAAGATGATTATCAGCGGAGTTCTCAGCGCTGTGTTTTTGAGCATATCCACCAGCGCCAGAGAGTAATCCTGATCCTTACGGAAGGCGTTGATATAGTTCTTCCAGCCGATATACTTCATCTCCATGCCGCCGGGCTGTACCTTTGTCTCATTGAAAGAGTAGATAAGCGACATTATCAGAGGTGATATGAAGAAGTAAAGTGTTCCCAGCGCCCAGAGTGCTATAAAGCCGTAGCCGTAAAGCCCTTTTCTCTTTTCGTATGAAAGACGGTGCTTCTTCTCCTTGACGGGAGCTGCATTATCGGAAGTCTGAACTGCGTTCGTATTTTCTTTGCTCATTATCTCAAACCTCCTTCAATACAGTTTTCTATGCTGACGTTCTTGCCGTCGATGGAAGCGGTGGCTTCCTTTTTGTTGATGACTACCACAACGTCCTTCTGACCGTCCTTGGAATAGGTGGTAGTGAATTCATTTCCGTCCTCGCTGATCTCATACTTGCTGATGGTATAATCGCCTATGCCTCCGAGTATCTCATTCGATACCTTATACTGATTGGAAGCTGCGTCTGTCCAGCCCTTGTAGTTGGTATAGTAAAGGTCGTTATACTCCGTATCCTGTAGAACATCGCTGTCCGCATAAGTGAAATCATAATGTATCTGCGAACCCGAAGCCAGTGCCAGCATGAATGTCTCATCGGTATTGGAGCTCTTGTTTATCGCATTGGACGAATAGGGTACATATCCGTGCAGTACCATCTGGTAGAAGGGTATGTCGAAATCGGTAAGGTCATATCCGCTGGAGGATACGGGCACTCCCGTTACGGTAGATACATAAGGCAGTACATAAGCATTGGCCTCATCAGCTATCAGCGAGCCGATATTCTCCGAAGCGCTCTTGTACTCATCCACCAGCAGATTCATGGTCTTGTTTCTGCTGTAGGTATCCTTTCTGGTATAATCTCCCGAAAGCCTTGACGACAGCAGACCGAAGCCCGCCTTATCAACGCCCTTTGAGTTATAGCTCTTGGTCATTTCCTCGAAGGTCTGCGCGTACTTGCTGGGTGACAGCAGTGCAGGTGCGACACCCTTCTTGGCAACGCCGAAGGAAAGGCTGTAGGATGACTGTCTCGAATACGCATTGGATATCCTTATGGCTGTACTTGTCAGTGTCCAGTATCCCGCGCTCGACTTCTTCATGGTGAAGTTGTTCATCGAGGGGTATACTGTAACGTTATCCGTATTGCAGAATTCATCGAACTTGCTCTTGCCGCCCAGTGTGCCCGAGGGGCTGACCTTTGTGGAGATAAGACCCTTGATCGCCTGATTGGTCCAGTCGTTGTAGTTTACGGTGAAGCTGTCAACGCCCTTGCCTTTAAGTTCGTCAACTATCTCGCCTGCCTGACTGAAGCCTGTGATCTCGGTCTTCAGGTTGAAGGGAAGCCCGAGTATGGAAGTCCTTTTGAGCACGCCGCCGTAAAGATCGAGATAAAGCTCGTTCTTGGAGGTTTTCTGCTGTTTCAGACCCTTCTCGTTTATAAGATAGTTCCTGTATACCTCTGCGCAGTCCGCATAGTTCACCTTGCCGCCGTCCTTGCTCTGAACGGGATAATAGTGTATGCCGAAGCGCTCTGTCTTGATGCCGTCCTTCTCGAAGACGTTCAGCTTGTTGGCGCTGTCGCCGCTCATGAAGAACGCATCGGAGGAACGTGTCTCAAACTCGAAGTAGCAGTTGTTGTATACCTGCTTGTTCTGTCCGCTGACCTGTGCTCTGGCGTATACATTGGAATCGCCGTCGGTCACAACCGCAACGATGCCCGCATCGCCGTTTACCATACTCAGTACGGGCAGATAAGCCTGCTCGGTAACTCTCGGTGCCTGCAGAGGTACCATAGTATAGTCTCTGCCGTACACCTGCTGTACATAGTCGGGATAGTTGCCCTTGCCGTTGTTGTAATTGATAACTGCGCCGCTTCCGTCGGGGATTATCATATAACCCTCTGTGGGGTTGCCGTCATGGTCTACCGAAGGAGCTGCTGCAAAATAAGGACAAAGCTGGAGCTTTGTGAGTATCTTGCCGTCCACCAGAGAAGTATTCGCTTCCTTGATATCGGCAGTATCCACATATACATACAGGCTGTCCTCACACAGCTCGTAATGCACATCGAACTCAACGCCCTCGGAGCTGTACTTGTATGTGATAACAGCGCCCTTGTCGTTGGTCTTCCACTTTACCCTTGCCTTGTTGGAATAAACAGGAGCCGCAGATTCTGTTCTCTTTTCCTGTCTCAGGTCACCGACCTTGATAGCACAACTGGATGCGATCTGCTTTCTCAGCGCTTTCTTCATCATGCCGCCCTTTTCGGGATCGACCACCTGATCCTCGGAGTATACATTGATGGGAGATGTCCACCAATACCTACCCGAGCTTTTTACATATATACCCAGTCTTTCGTTTTCCTCATCGCCGTAGAGGATAAGGTTATCATTCTCGCAGAGCTTCTCAGCCATATCGGCAGCCTGCTCATTGGTGATCTTTTCGGGGAGCTTATCCTCGTCGCCCGAGGTACTTTCATCTGCGGATGTATCCTCTGCCACTTCCTCGACCGCCGCAGTTTCCTCTTCGGACTCAGCCGAAGTAACTGCCATAGAACCCAGAGGCGTCAGCATCGCAAGACACAGACCAAAGACAACAGCTTTTTTATAACTTTTCTTTGCCATTTTTACACCACCGTTTCTATTTAGCCTCGGATCCTGTACGCGATCTCAGTGTAGATCTGATATACGAACACATATACCTGCTGGAACAGGGAGAGCAGCAGTATCGCCAAAAACAGTATCAGCAGCATAGCTATCAGCGTCAGCAGCATGGAGATGAGCGTTTTGGTGAAGGAATACTGATGGCAGGCTCTCATTGCCTGGATCATGAGTACGATCGACCAGCCAAAGCCCAGATAGGTCAGTGCGGTGATCCATATTGCTTCTTCCTGTACCAGGAAATTTGAAAGCAGCACCTTTATCAGTGTGCATACTATATAAGGAACGAGGGAGTACGCGGAGTATATGCATATCTTCCTGAATGTACCTTCGCCCTCCAGCAGGGTGCATATAGACCAGTTGCCCACGCACCAGGTGAAGTAGTATACCACCGACTGTACTACCAGCGGTACCACATTGAATATCTTGACGTAGTTCTGATTGAACTGGAAGCCTGTCATCTGATGATCTGCGACCATTGCAACAAACAGGAAAAATACGATCGTCAGTGAGATCCTCATGGATCCCTGCTTTTTCCATCGCAGATCCTCAAAGCCCTCTACGGGGTGGAAGATGCAGTGCTTTAACCAGCCTATCGGTGTGAATTCATACATAGCTTATCTTCCTCCCTTCCTTGACTTCTTTCCGAAACGTCCCTTGATGACGTACTTGCCTCTCTTGTGCAGTTTTGATACTACTATCATCCATACTATCAGCACCACACATACGGTAACGATAGTATTGAAGTTTGCTTCGATGAAATCGTTTCTTGCGTACTTGAACGCCTTGTCGTAGGACTTCTGCTCATAGGCTGTCTCGAAATAATCCAGCGCCTTGTTGTATTCGCCCTCATTCATCGCAGCCTTGCCAAGACCCATATAAGCCATGGGATAGCCGCCGTCTCTTGCCAGCACGTTCTCCCATATCGGCTTAGCTTCGGAATATCTTCCCTGATCGTAAAGCTCGATAGCCTCATGCATCAGCGAACCGAAGGTAGTCTCGGAGTATATCGTTATATCGTTCTTGGAACCGTCTATAACGTAGATATTATTGTTATAAGCCTCTACTGCATTGGGGTTTGAGAAGCTGCCGCGCTGATCGTTGGTGGAATTCTTTGTTCCGAAGATACAGAGCAGCTCCGCATTTCTGTCATACTGGAACACACGTCCCGTCGAGAAGTCCAGCACATTGATAAGACCGTTGTCGGAGATGCATATATCCGTCAGTCTTGTGGTATAGGTCTGGTTCTGGGTGGGGTCGTATTCCGATGCCATATCACCGAAAACGTAGTTATCGCCGGCATTGTTGTTCCATACGTTATAGCCTGCGGGGTTGAGCTTCTTTACCGCGTCGGTGGTGGCATTTGCCGCCTCGGTAACGGTATATATGAAGCCGCCCTCATCGATATCGAAGTTTGCATACTCAACAGGCACGTTTCTCTTCATACCCGAGATCTGCTCGTTCGACGCGAATTTTCTCCACAGTTTCTGTGCGATAACGGAAGCCGTTACCTCAACTCTGTTGGCGCCGTAGTAGCCCTGAAACTTGCCTGCCCTGTTGAACTGCACCGCACCCTGGTTTACAGAGGTACATACCACATACACGTTCTCGGCAAAGTCAGCGACTACCTTGGAGGGGTTGAATGTCTCAACGGTATACAGATCCGTTTCGGGTCTTGTATACTCCTGCACCAGCTTCAGCTCTGTCTCGCTCTCCACCGATGCCTTTACAACTCTTGAATTTTCATAATCCGCGATATAGATATACAGCGGATTGGGCTCATACAAGCTCCTCTTTACATATACGCCCGTAGGCGAAGCAAAATTTCCGCCGTCGGTCACGCCTGTATACGCGCCGATGACCTTCAGCTCTTCGTCCAGTCTGAGGATACGGTTATTATCCGTATCAGCTATCCAGAACTCCTTCTCATCGGGGTCGAAGTACATATCCTTGGCATTCGAGAGCCTGGAGGAAGCCTTCTCACCGATGAACAGCGGATCGGTGGGGTCGGAAAGTCTGCTGAGTCCCATATCATATCCTGTGACTGTCTTGTCGATACGGTAAGCGTTCTGCGAAGGTATCGGATCGCCCCAGAAATCGTAGATGTAGGACTTGTAGGGTTCTGCTGCGGAGACGGTGAGCGTCATAGACAATGCAGTGACGGCTGCCAGCCCTGCGCAGAGAATTTTCTTGAAAGTATTTTTTATTCTCAACACTACTTATCACCTTTTTCCTTTTCTAGATCTGATGCAGGATCATTATCAATCCTTCATACCTGAGTTCGCCATAGTTTCCATAACGTTGCCTTGTGCGATAAGGAATACTGCCAGCGGAGGAATGAGAAGTACAACGCTCGACGCGAAGGTAACGCCCTGACGGGCAAGACCTGCGGCAGAGATCTGCTGTACCACAGTAGGTAGTGTTTTGAGTTCTTCCGAATAGATAAGTGCGCCGCCCTGTAAGTTCCATGCGCCCTGGAATGCGAAGATTATCAGGGTCATCAGTGCGGGCTTGGAGTTGGGAACGACTATCTGCCAGCATATCCTGAACAGACTTGCGCCGTCCACCTTTGCAGCCTCTACCATTGCATCGTGTATCGTGGACATGGACTGTCTCATCAGGTACAGACCGATGGAGGTGGAGATGTTGGGGAGTATCAGTGCCCAGTAGCTGTCGATTATTCTCAGCTTAGCCATTACCATGAACTGCATGATCCATGTAGCCTGTGACGAGAACAGCAGTGCAAGTACGATTACCTGGTTGATGAATTTGAAACCGGGGAAGCGGCACTTTGAAAGCACGAATGCCGCACAGCAGCACACGAACAGGTTAGCCGCGCATATCACGATAGTGATGAAGAAGCTGTTGAAGATATATCTCGACAGCGGCACCTGCCATGAGTTTGCCGCTACTCGGAACATATCCGAGAAGTTTCTTCCCGTAGGGTTGATAACGTACAGCTTAGGCGGGAACACGAACAGTTCCTCAACGGGCTTCAGTGACTGTATCACCGAATAGTACAGCGGGAATACCATGAATGCACCCAGAAGCAACAGAAATGTGAATATGCATATATCGCCCGCCAGTGAACCGTTGATGGACTTCTTCTTATCGGAGACCTTCAGCTTTTCAATGGAAACTTTTTTTCTTCTAGCCATTTGGAATATTCCCCCCTTTAGTCAAGATACTTGCCCAGGATCCAGTTAACTCCCTTATTGGCAAGAAGCATCGCAGCGAACAGCACGAAGCATATCGCAGACGAATAGCCCATCTCATAACGTACCCAGCCGTAGTCGGTGGCGTGGTTCATTATGGTATGTGCAGCATAGTCGGTGGAGGGCAGACCTACCAGGTTCTGACCAACCATACCAACAGTAAAGGAAGTGGATATCTGCATAACGGCAGCGAACAGCAGCTGAGGTCCCATAGAGGGGATAGTGATCTTGAAAAGTTCCTGCCATCTGTTCTTGATGCCTTCGATAGCACCCGCCTCGTACATGGACTTGTCGATGTTCTGGAAGCCCGCACGGATCGCAAGGAAGCCTGCGCCCATGGACATCCACAGCTGAACTATGATAACTACTGTCAGTATGTACTTGGTATCGGTGATCCACTGTGCGGGCGATTTGAGTATACCCAGATCCATCAGCACAGCGTTCAGGTAACCGTAGGAGTCACCCGAGAGGATCAGCTGCCAGGTAACGTATACCGAGGTAGTCATAGAGGGTGCATAGAATACGAATGTGAAGAATGTTTTGAGGAAAGCGTTCATCTCATTGATCAGCCACGCGATAAGGAAGCTCAGCACATAAGAGAACGGACCTGTGAAGATCGCGAATATCAGTGTATTTCTGATAGCGATCAGGAAAACGTCGTCATTGACGAACAGTGTGTAGAAGTTTGAAAGACCTACCCACTTGGGCATCTGTATCATATTGAAGTTAGTGAAGCCCATTGGCAGGGACATGATTACGGGTATTACCGTAAACGTGATAAAGAAGATCATGAAAGGTACGAGCATTAAATAGCAGGACTTGTTAGCCTTCATCATGTGCAGGGTATAAGCCCATTTGCCCTGTTTATTCATAGGACCTTCGGATCTTTTAGCCATTGTCACACTCTCCTTTCATCAGTCTAATCCGAGATCGGCACGCTTACGCGCGATCTCGTCGTTGATATCCTTGTTGTACCAGAACAGGGTATCTCTTGCATTTTCATTCTCATTAACGACCTTTCTGAAGGCGTTCATGATATTTCTTGTTACGCCGTAGGAAGCGGGTATGATAGGTATCTCTACCTGGCTGTTCATCTGGTCGAGCAGCAGGTCAGCTTCCTTGGTGGACCAGGACAGACCCTTTAATGCTTCCTGGTTTGCGGTGGAATAGCGTCCCATAGGTCCGAGCACGGATTCGATGTTGTTGCCGTACTTGGTCTGGATATCGGTGCTGGTGAACCACTTGATGAAGTCCCACGCGCCCTCATAGTCAGGAGCCTTCTTGAATATTACGCAGCAGGTGCCTTCGGAGTTGGCTGCGTGATTGAGATTGCCGTTCTCATCGAAAGTGCCGGGAACAGCTCTGAACGACCAGCAGCCCTTTATTTCGGGAGCCGCAGCGGTCAGCTGATTGTAGAACGCATAATCGTTCACGAGTACGGGCATATCGCCCTGTCTGAATCTTGTGAATGCATCGTACTGCTGCTGGAAGCTGTAAGTGGTATAGAACTTTGTCCAGGTATCGAATGCTTCGATAGCGGGCTGTTCACCGAATGTAGTCCTCTTCAGGTCGTCCGAATAGTAATTCAGTCCCTGCTGGAGCAGCATCATAGCAAAGGTATTTCCGTTTTCTGTAACGGCGGATACCATAGTAACGCCTGCGGTAGCCGTTGCGGGAAGTCTCAGACCTACCTCCAGGTAGTTTCTCTGGAGAGTGGGCAGACAGTTGATTATCCTGTCCCACGATACCAGATCGTACTCGGGGTCGATGCCGTATTCCGCAAGGATATCTGTACGATAGAACAGCATCGGGAAGTTCTGCGTACACGGCAGACCGTAAACACCGTCATCGTAGGTATACAGCGTCATCATATTGGGTGAGAATCTCTGTGTCACCTCATCGTAGTCGCTGAACTGTGTCAGATCAACGAGAGTATCTCTTACTGCCAGCTGGATGGGGTAGTCACCGCCGAGGAAGAGTGCCATATCGGGACCCTTGCCCGAGAAGGTAGCCTCTGTTATACCGCCCTGTACGAGCTTTAGGTTTATCTTCTTATTGGTATTCGCATTGTAGTCACTGTCGATAAGTTCCTTGATAACTACGGCGTTATCACGTCCGAGAGTTACCCAGCACTCCTGTGCTGTGCCGTCCTCGTCATTCGAGAGGGAATTGTAATCCTCAAAGAAGGAACCAACGAAGGACTGGAAGCCGTGTCCCACAGTGCCGAAGAATGTGGTGCTGCATTCGGAAAAGCTAACGTCATCCGTGCATACCTCGATCTTGTCCACTTCAAGGGGCTGCATCCTGTAAGTATTGATAAAAGTCGATACCGCAGTAATATTATCCTTGATCTGTCCCATCATTTCAGGGATTATATCAGGCTTCTTCACACATTTGTCGAGTACTATCGCCATTTTTTCAAGTGTCTCGGCTTCTGTTCCGCCCGAACCCGAGAGACGCTCGATCTCTTCCTTTTCCTGTCGAAGCAGCTTTGCATTGTACTGGAAATCACCGATGATATCGGGGATGGCAACATCTATCATATAGTTGTTGTACTCATCGGGGGAAGGACCTGTGATCTGTCTTATCTGACGATAATAGCTGTTTATATCGAATACCACATCATCCAGCTCGCCCATGATCTCACCGATCTCGCCGGGAACAGCTTCGAGAGTGATGGTATTCTTTCCTGCCTCCATGAAGTAATACATGGGGTTGCCCGCCTTGTTGGAGGGTGATACTACGCTCCAGTCGGTATCATAGTAGAACTTTACCTGCTCCGACTCCTTGTTGGGAACAACGCCGTTTATGAGTACTCTTCTGTTGGAGTACATACCTCTCATCTGGTCCTGTCTGCCGAAGATACCTATCTTATAGTAGCCCGACTGGGGGATATTGAATTCCCATGTTACAGCCTGTGTGGACTGGTTCCAGTTGTTGCCGCCTCCGATAGTATTGTATCTTGTCTTGGTGGGGCTGTAGCCCTTTTCGCTGGAGGTCATATACGAAGTCTTGTCAGATGTGGGGTAGAGAGTCCTGGATGACTTGTAGGTCGCAGTCTCACCTTCCAGTACCAGCTTCTGTCCTCTGGTAGCGCCTATATCGTTAGCCGAAGGAGCTTCATACTCCTTGGGTTCCTTATAGTTATATACCGTGATGTCACCCAGTACGAACTGAGCCTTGTCCGATTCAAGCGTGATGATATGCTTGCCCGCGCTCATATAGAACTGCAGGGGCTCGTTGAACAGACCGTCAACGTCCTCGATAGGCTTGTTCATCTGCCACATGGGGAACTCGACCTGTCCGGGACGCATATCGTTGCCCTTTGCATCCTCACCGATATCGTTCTCGTTTATCCACACCTTGTCAAGCGTGATACGCTGTGCGGTGCCGTAGGGGCTCTCACCGTCTATCAGCAGTGAGAATTCGATATCGTTGGTCGTGCCGGGGAGTGCGTAATAGGACATTTTCAGATTATACCTGCCGTCCTGCGGCACCTCCACCTCATACGAAACAGAGCCCTGCTGGTTTGCCCAGTACAGCACATCATCCACGCCCTCGAAGCTGGTCTCAGTCCCGAGAGAAAGGTCATCGCTGATCGAATCGGGGATATAATCCGAGCCTTTTATAACGATCTCGTCGATATCGGGTCTTGCAGTATCCTGATACTTCTCCAGATACTTACTGTAAGAAGTCTGACGGACGCTGTCAGTACCTGTCAATGCTTCCGAGCCTTCGTCCTGAGTGCCTAGAGAGTCGTCTGTATCTGCAAAAGCCGTCGGAACAAAACAGCTGACACTCAAACTCAGTGCAACAGCAGCACAAACAACACGCCTAAACATTTTGTTTTTCACTATTTAATCCACCCTTTCTAATATTGTAGCTGTGTAAAAAGCCTGAGATCTTTCCGCTTTTACCGACTGCTCGTGTGTCACTAAAAATGTTACCGGATCTCATATATTCCAAGCCCGCAGGCTTAAAATCCATGTAATATCAGTCCTCAGAGGGGAACAGCAGTATCCCGCCGCGTTCCTCGTCAAGCTCGACCTTTACCTTGCCGCCGCCCTTTATGCCGAGAGTCTGCATATACTCCTTAGGGAGCTGCAGTCTTCCCGACCTGTCCAGTACAGCGAGCTCTTCATGGGTAGCCTCCTCTGTGGAAATGACCTCGCCCATTTCATTGAGCTCCTCGGCGTAGGACTTTTTCCTGATTATCTCCGAGCTTGTCCTGCCGTCCCTTATCGCCACGACTCTGTCGATATGGTCGGCGAGCTTGAGATCGTGGGTAACTATAACTACCGTCACGCCCTCGCTCCTGTTCAGCTCCTTGAATATATCAAGTATCATTGCCGAGGTCTTTGTATCCACCGAGCCCGTAGGCTCATCCGCCAGCAGCAGCTTCGGGTCATTCGCCATAGCTATCGCGATAGCCACCCTTTGCTGTTCACCGCCCGACATCTGATCGAGCCTGCTGTTCTTCCTTTTTTCAAGCCCCACCTTTTTGAGCAGCTCCAGCGCTCTCGCACGCCTGCCCTTTCTTCCTTTGAGCAGCATGGGGAGCTCCACATTCTGCACCGCCGTCAGGTAAGGCACCAGATTTCTTGCATTGTTCTGCCATACGAAGCCCACGGTATCCCGCTTGTACTCCATATAGTCCTTGTCGGTGAATTTCAGCAGGTTCTTGCCGTCTACCGTCAGGCTGCCCGCCGAGGGTCTGTCCAGCCCGCCCAGCATATTCAGCAGCGTTGATTTGCCGCTGCCCGAATTGCCGACGATCGCCATGAGCTCGCCCTTTTTCACATCCAGGTCCAGCCCCTGCAGCGCCACTGCTTCCACATCGGAGGTCTTATAGATTTTAACAAGATTTTCGCATCTTATCATATATTCATCATCGGCAGGCTTTAAAATAGTATCATTATCACTCAACTATCTCACCGTCCTCCAATGTGTACACCTTATCCGCCACGTCCATCATACTGGGGTCATGGGTGGTCATTATTATAGTCATGTTCTGCTTAGCCACAAGCTCCTTGAACAGCTTGACGATATGCAGCGCGGTATTGGTATCCAGCTCCGCAGTGGGCTCATCAGCGAATATCAGCCGCGGCTCATGGGCTATCGCCCTGGCTATGGCAACACGCTGCTGCTCACCGCCCGACATCTCACCGGGTCTGTGGTTCATCCTTTTATCCAGTCCCACCGCCGCAAGACATTCCCTCACACGCGCATCGCGCTTATCGTAAGGGTACTTTGCCAGCCGCAGCCCGAAGCTGACATTCTCATAAGCCGTCATGCTTGACATCAGCGCCACCGACTGGAAGACGAATGCCATATCATGCCTGCGCAGGTCATCCCTTGCGCCCTCCGACAGCTTTGTGATATCCTTGCCGTCAAACAGCACCCTGCCCTTTGTGGGTCTGTCCAGCGCACCGAGGATATTTATAAGAGTGGTCTTTCCGCTGCCCGAGCGCCCGCGCAGAACGGTCAGTTTACCTTTGTCTATTTCGATCTCAACATTTTTCAGGGCGGAGACGATACTCCCGTCACCTATTTTAAAATTGCGGTATAATTCTTCTGTTTTAAGGATCACGTCCATGGGGATCTCCTCCCTTCCCGGCGTGTGCCGTCCATGATTTTGTGCAATTTTCACATCTTTTTAGATATTCATTTTTGCGGATAACAGACTTTGCTGTCACTGTACAATATGTTCAAAAAGTTATATCAAAAAAAGTGCACTATGCTTTAAAAATTATCTAAAATATCCAAAATGGCATACTATGCTATCATTCATTATAACAATTACCAAACAATTTGTCAAGCATCAGAAAACGTTTACTTTAAGTTAAATTTCGGCTATTTTTCTTGTTTCGTAGTACTGTACAATTCTTGACACTCTATATTGTGCATAGTGCAGTAATACGGCGCAATTTCTGGCTGATTGTAACGATTTCATCTTTTTAATTCACAATTATTTTTCATTTCTCTTTGTGTAAAATCACAACAAACTTTCAAACGATGTTATGCACAAAAATCATACGCAAATTTCATGCATTTCCAATAATTTTTAATACCTTTATAGCATTATGTTAACATAATAAAGTCCCTGATCGCATCTTTATCTCCGCTTTAGCTTGTTTTTACGAAACATGGTTTTTCGCTTACGAAAGTATTAAAAATACGGGCTGTCCGCACATTTTTCCTGCGGACAGCCCGTATGTATTTTCAGCTGTTAAGCTATATCTTATTATTTTTCGGGACCTGCACCGCCCGAGCGCAGTGTTTCCAGGTATACCAGCAGCACGTTGATATCCGCGGGGTTGACACCGCTTATACGGCTCGCCTGTCCCACCGTCAGCGGACGTATTTTCGCCAGTTTCTCCACCGCTTCCAGACGCAGAGAACCCACCTTTGAATAGTCGATATCATCAGGGATGCGGTGCTTTTCCAGCTTGCGCATGGCTTCCACCTGCTCCAGCTGTATCTTGATGTACCCCTCGTACTTTATCATAAGTTCAACCTGCTCGCATACATCATCGGGCAGTTCGGGGCGATCGGGGTCGATGAACGCAAGCCCCTTGTAGGTCAGCTGCGGGCGGCGTATCAGCTGTGTCAGCTTTATGCCGTTGTTTATGGGGTCTGTGTCCCGGGATACCAGATACTCGTTCAGCTTTTCGGAGGGCGCTATGTTTATGGCGGAAACACGCTTTATCTCCGCATCGATCTGCTCCCTCTTTTTCAGGAAAGCGGCGTACCTCTCATCATCTATCAGCCCCACCCTGTGACCCGTTTCGGTCAGGCGGAGATCGGCGTTGTCCTGCCTTAAAAGCAGCCTGTACTCACTTCTGCTGGTGAGCATACGGTACGGGTCGGATACGCCCTTTGTGCAGAGGTCGTCGATGAGAGTTCCTATATAGCTGCTGGCACGGTCAAGCACCATTGGCTCCTCGCCCTTTAGTTTGAGGGCAGCGTTGATCCCCGCCACAAGACCCTGTGCGGCAGCTTCCTCATAACCCGAGGTACCGTTGAACTGTCCTGCGCCGTACACGCCGTGGAATTCTTTGAATTCAAGGGTGGGCAGCAGGTCATTGGGGTCACAGCAGTCGTACTCTATGGCGTAGGCGTTGCGCATTATCTCCACATTTTCAAGACCCTCGATAGTACGCAGGAATTTAAGCTGGACATCCACAGGCAGGGAAGAGCTCATGCCCTGAAGATAGTATTCCTCCGTATCCAGTCCCATCGGCTCGATGAAGAGCTGGTGTCTCGGCTTATCGGAAAAGCGCATTATCTTGTCCTCGATGGACGGACAGTATCTGGGACCTATGGCGTGTATCCTGCCCGAATATATGGGCGAGAGATGTATATTATCCATGATGACCTTATGGGTCTCGGCATTGGTGTAGCCCACATAGCAGTCCACCTTGTTTTCGGGAAGCACCTCATTGGTGAAGGAGAAGGGGGTTATATCCTCATCGCCGTGCTGGACCTCCAGCTTTGAGAAATCGATGGAGCGCTTGTGTACTCTCGCGGGAGTGCCCGTCTTGAAGCGGCGCAGGTTCATGCCTGCGGCTTTAAGGCTGTCGGACAGCTTCCTTGCGGGCAACACCGAATCTGGTCCGCTGGCATAGGTGGTAGTGCCGACGTGTATCTCGCCGTTGAGGTATGTGCCGCTGGCGATTATCACCGCCCTGCACCCGTACTCCACACCCAGGTGTGTACGCACGCCGCGCACAGTCCTGCCGTCCTCCTCAAACAGTACGTCGGTTATCTCCGCCTGCTTGAGATACAGTCCCTCCGTGTCCTCTATGGTCTTTTTCATAAGACGGTGGTAAGCCACACGGTCTATCTGCGCACGCAGACTATGCACCGCAGGTCCCTTGCCGCGATTGAGCATACGGCTCTGTATCAGTGTCTTATCGGCAGCCCTGCCCATCTCACCGCCGAGAGCGTCTATCTCACGGACAAGGTGCCCCTTTGCGGTGCCGCCTATCGACGGATTGCAGGGCATATTCGCCACCGCGTCCAGGGTTATGGTGAACAATGCGGTCTTCAGACCAAGTCTTGCTCCTGCCAATGCAGCCTCACAGCCCGCATGGCCTGCGCCTATAACTATAATATCAAAGTTTTCCATAGGGGATGCTCCTTAGTTTTATTAGTCACGCTCATAGACCTCCAGCACTTCCAGGTCACAGTCTTTAAGCTCATGTCTGTGCAGCTTGCTGTCATATCCCAAAGATATACGATCCTCATTGGCGCTGAAAAAAACACCTTCCAATTCCTTGTCGGGATATATTAGCTTAACATAATACGAATGATTCACCATGCCGAAATACCTGCTGTTGCCTTCCGAATCGTAAAGTATATATGCTTCTCCGCCGCCTATTCCCACATCCGAGAACTTCAAAGGTCCCTTGAAATAGCTTTTCTCCTCCATGATACTTCCTCCGTTCCTGTCTCAAAATACTCGTCTGACATTTCTCACTGATGACATCGGTCTTCTTCGGGGGAAAAACTCCCGAAAGAAATAATGAGATCTTTCTCCCGACCGACTGCCGACCTCCGCTCATTGTCATTGTCATTCTAATTATCATTATAATTATCATTGTCATTATCATTGTCATTGTCATTATCATTAGGCTTGCGAATTTTAGCGTTCGCTGTTTCCGGGAAGCGAACATCAACGGTCGCATAAACCCGCCTGCGAAAAAGAGCGGTCGCTGAATTATCCTGTACTCAAAAAACTCGCCGCACCACCGTACATAGTGCAGCGAGTAAATTGATAATGTTACTTGTGATTTTTTTCTTTAAGAATCTCTTTCACCTTAACGCCCACTCTGAATCTGGAATACTTATCTAAAGCACGTCCACCGCCCAGCGAACAACCTGCAAGAATGACAGGTATTCCTTTGTATTCAAAGCATCCATACTCATCCAACTTGCTTTTATCTTCTTTATCTGTGGTATATTTAGTTAAATAACTATCTTCACAGCCTGTTAATGTGTAGATATAATCACAGGTTTTCGCAAAGCTCACATATATCAACTTCAGGTTAGGTATCTGTTTAATATAAGCATTGATCATATCTGCTACGATTTCTTTGACACTTTTGATACCGACGTTTTTAATTTTGATGTTGGATGTATTTTCATTTATGAGAATATCACTAAAATTAGATGTTTGATGGTAGTAGACTAAGTCACGAATTATCAGCTGATATTTGCCATTATCACTATAATGATTTTTACAATGCTCTATACAGTCCCTATCATTTGGACTAAGCTTCAACTTCGTTTCTTCTATCGTATTATACAGATATTCAAGTTCGTAATTGCACCATTCCCATGCAATGGGATTTTCGGTTACTTCTGTAAAGAAGTCATGTATGGGCTTGTAGTAATCCGAATAAACGAAACCCTTGCTATAGCCTTTACTATTTTTCGTCTTTTTGTGGTTTATTAATTCCTTTGACAAGCCATTATGTTTTTTTCCATCTTCAGTTTCATAGCCATCTATAAACTCCTTATAATAGTTGAGAAAAAGTCCATGTGTCTTTTCATCTCTTTTGGCATCATCTTCATTGCCCGCAGGGTTCAATCCCAGAAAAAGTATGGCAGGCTTGTCCTTATCTATATTCGGTTCGGGGGCAGGACAGCATAGTTTATTTTTGCGTTTATTCTCTTTTATCAAGTACGTTGAATATTCGCCAAGTGCTTTCGGATCTTTTGCTAATTTTTCAACAATTTCTGTATCTTCATCAACTGACATTATTCAACACTTCTCTCTTTAGCAGATTATCGCTTTTACTTTGTAGGCACCAGCTTATCCTTGCCGCCCATGTACATTCTCAGGGGTTCGGGGATGGATACGGTGCCGTCGCCGTTGAGGTTGTTCTCCAGGAAAGCTATCAGCATTCTCGGGGGTGCAACAACGGTATTGTTGAGGGTGTGGGCAAAATACTTGCTGCCATCCTCGCCCTTTACTCTTATCTGGAGTCTTCTTGCCTGTGCGTCGCCCAGGTTCGAGCAGGAACCTACCTCGAAATACTTCTTCTGTCTGGGGCTCCATGCCTCAACATCGCAGCTCTTTACCTTGAGGTCTGCCAGGTCTCCCGAGCAGCATTCAAGTGTCCTTACGGGGATATCCAGCGAACGGAAGAAATCTACAGAATTCTGCCACAGCTTGTCATACCAGGTCTTGCTGTCCTCAGGCTTGCAGACTACTATCATCTCCTGCTTTTCAAACTGGTGGATACGGTATACGCCGCGCTCCTCGATGCCGTGAGCACCTACCTCCTTACGGAAGCAGGGAGAATAGCTTGTGAGGGTCTGGGGCAGCTGTGCTTCGGGCAGAGTAGTCTTTATGAACTTGCCTATCATCGAATGCTCAGAAGTACCTATCAGGTAAAGATCCTCGCCCTCGATCTTGTACATCATATTCTCCATCTCGGCAAAGCTCATAACGCCAGTAACAACGCTGGATCTG